>NZ_JBFAOX010000001.1:0-66699 GCF_040675435.1 Actinoplanes sp. NPDC049598
GGCCTCGGGGTAGATCACGTGGTGGGCGCCGACCGAGCGCAGGATCCGGCCGTGCTTGGCCGAGACCGCCTTGGCATGCGCGCCCACGCGGCCCCGTCGGCCCGCCCGTACACCCACGCGGCCCCGTCGGCCCGTCGGCCCGTCCGCGTGAGCCCGTCGGCCCGTCCGCTCGGCTGCTGGGGGTCGGCCGGCAGGGTCGCGGCGGGGATTGGGTTGGGCGGGGGAGGGAGGTCAAGCGGGTGGCCACGCCTGGAGCTTCTGGGGGTTGCGGATGGCCCAGATCTGTTTGATGTGGGTGGGGGTGGTGGCGAACGCCATAACGGTGACGGTGGTGTTGGACTGTTGGATCACCAGGCCGGGGTGGCCGTTCACGGGGCGCTCCAGGATGGTGGTTCGGGGCATGACGCGGAACAGCAGCGTGGCGTACTGGGCGATCTGGGTGTGGCCGTGCAGGGGGTGCTGGGTGGAGCTGGCCTGGCCGCCGCCGTCGGCGGTGATGGTGGCTTCGGGGTCTAGGAGGGCGATCAGGGCCTCGATGTCGTGGGATTCCCAGGCCTGTTTGAAACGGCGGACCAGGAGGGTCTGGGTGGAGAGGGGCGGGGTGGCGGGTGTGGAGTCCCGGACGCGGCGGCGGGCTGAGGAGGCCAGCTTGCGGCAGGCCAGGGGGGTGCGGCCGACTATGTCGGCGATCTCGGTGAAGGGGTAGCGGAAGACGTCGTGCAGGATGAAGGCGACGCGTTCGGCGGGGGTCATGGCGTCCAGGACGACCAGGAAGGCCATGCTGACCGACTCGTCCAAGGTCACGTGGTCGGCGGGGTCGGTGGGCGTGGCGGGAGTCGGGAGGGGCTCGGGGATCCAGGCGCCGACGTAGCGTTCGCGGCGGGCGCGGGCCGAGCCGAGCAGGTCCAGGCAGATGCGGCTGGCGACCGTGGTCAGCCAGGCGGCCGGGTTGGCGATGGCGTCCTGCTGGGAGCGCGACAGGGTGTACCAGCGGGCGTACGCCTCCTGGACCACGTCCTCGGCGTCGGCCAGGGAGCCGGTCAGCCGGTAGGCGAGGTTGAGCAAGTGGCGGCGTTCGCTCATGTCGGTCATGACTACCCGACGGGACAGCGGGGCGGAATGTGAGGGCGGCACATTCCGGCGGGCTGCGTCGTCGGGGAGGGCATGCAGACAAAATCGCGGATGCCTGATCCGATGCCGATGTTCCCCGAGATGGTGCCGCTGGCCGGTGGCCTGGCCAAGCTGGCCGACAACGGGCTGATCCCGCCGGCCACGGTGCACCTGGTGCAGCTGCGCGCGGGGCAGATCGTGGGCAGCACGTACCACACCGTCCGGCAGGCGGGCCTGCTGCGCAAGGCCGGCGTCAGTGAGGAGCGCATCACCGCGGTCGCCTCGTGGCCGGATGCGCCGTACTTCAGCGACGCCGAGCGGGTGGCGCTCGAGTTGGTCGAGGCGGTCCTCACCCCGAATCCGTTCGGGGAGCGGGTCTCCGACGAGTTGTACGCCCGGGCGGCGGCCCAGTACGACGACAAGGCGCTGTGGACGCTGACCCTCGTACTGGCCCAGATCTGTTTCTTCGTGCCGGTGGCGCTGATCGCGAAGCCGATCCCGGGGGCGCCGATCGGGAAGAACTATGCGTAGGGCGTTCGCCGGGCTGGCGGCGGCGCTGCTGCTGCTGCTCATCGTCGTCGCCCAGTTCGTCTTCGCCACCACCGGCGCCTTCCGGGCGAGCTCGTACCGGCTGCACCACGCGATGGGCTACGTGATCTTCTTCGTGCCGCTCGTGATGGCGATCGTGGCCGCGGCGGGTCATCTGCCGGCGCGGCTGATCTGGCTCTGCGTGCTCGTGGTGGCGCTCGACTCGCTGCAGGTGGTGATCGCCGAGGTGGGCGGGCTGTGGACGGCCCTGCACGCGCTGAACGGCATCGCGATCCTCGGGACGGCGGCGCTGATCGTGCGCCGATCGGCGGTGGACATCGGCCGGCCGGCGTGATCGTGTGGGGCCATGCCGCACATCGATCTGCCACCGCTGCCCGGGATCGCCGGGCTGCTGGCCGCCTACCCGGACACCGCCGGAGCGCTCAACGGCCTGGCCGAGACCCTGCTCCGGGGCCCGTCGCCGCTGTCGCCGGCGCAGCGCGAGAGCATCGCCGCCTACGTCTCCCTCCGCAACGACTGCACGTTCTGCTCCGAGACGCACGGGGCGGTGGCCCGCCGCCTGGCCCAGAAGGGCGACGACGCCGTGATGCCGGAGCTGCTGGCCATCGCGGACAAGGTGCGGCTCGGCGGCCACGAGGTGACCGCCGAGGATGTCGCGCGGGCCCGCCGGGCCGGCGCCGACGACCGCATGATCCACGACACCGTGCTGATCGCGGCGGCCTTCAGCATGTTCAACCGATACGTCGACGGCCTGGCCACCATCGCCCCGGCGGAGCCGGCGCACTACGAGCGGCACGCCGGCGTCCTGGCCGAACAGGGTTACCTCACCGCGCCGGCAGCTCCTGCAGCGACCAGCGGTTCCCATCAGGATCTTTGAAGTAGACGAACGTGCCCCAGGCCTGCGGATCCACCTCGCTGCACTCGACGCCCGCCTCCACCAGGTGCTTGCGGGCGTCGGCGGCGCTGGGCACGACGATCTGGATCTCCTGGGTGCCGGGGGTCATGGCGGTGATGCCCTCACCCAGGCAGATGGAGCAGGCCGAGCCCGGCGGGGTCAGCTGGACGAAGCGCAGGCTCTCGTTGACCCGCTGGTCATGGTCGGCGTTGAAGCCGACCCGCGTGTAGAACTCTTTGGCCCGGTCGACGTCGGTCACCGGTACGGGGACGAGCTCGATTTTCCAGTCCATGCCCGACACCGTAGGCCGGGGGTACGACAAGTTTCACGCCGCCGCGGACGAGGATTCGAAGTGTTCCTGCCACACGGCCCAGCGGGTCTGCGGCCCCTGCGCCTTGGCCCGGTACATGGCCAGGTCGGCCCGGTGCACGATCACGTCGTGGGTGAGCTCGCCCGGCGCCGACACCGCGATGCCGATGCTGGCCGCGAGCGGGATCAGCTTCCCGTCGATGATGATCGGGGCCAGCGTCGAGGCGATCCGCCCCGCCACGTCGTACGCCTGCTCGGGGAAGTCGAGGCCGGGCAGGACGACGGCGAACTCGTCCCCGCCCAGCCGGCACGGCAGGCCCCAGCCGGGCACGCACTCGCGCAGCACCCGGGCGAACTCGACCAGCACCAGATCGCCCGACTTGTGCCCGAGGGTGTCGTTGATGCCCTTGAAGCTGTTCAAGTCGATCACCATGACGGCCGTGTGCTTGCCGGCGCGGGCGTCACGGTCGAGGGCGCGGTTCGACGTGGCGCGGAACGGGACGCGGTTGGCCAGCCCGGTCAGCCCGTCCGTCACCGCCCGCTCGTCGCTCTCCTGCTGCACCAGCGTCTGCCGGGCCAGCACGATCGCGCTCATCACGGCGCCGCCGAGAGCCAGCCCGCCCCACGGCCAGAGCGAGCCCTGGCGTACGGCGGCGATCAGCATCATGCCGTTGGCGACCGCGATCGCCGCGAACGGCAGGTAGCGGGCCGTCCGGAGCCGGCGTCGCGACTCGCGGCGGGCGTCGGCGGAGCCGCACTGCGCGACCGCGGCCGCGGCCAGCAGCGCGTCGGCGGTCAGCCAGCAGATGAACTGCCACGGCGAGTTGGTGTCGATCTGCCCGTGGCTGCGCAGGTAGCCGTGCACCGCGTCGCCCGCGAAGAGCACGAGCGCGCCGGCCGTGAGCAGGCGCAGCGGCCGCTGGGCGGAGCCGTGCGTACCCCGCAGCAGCACCCGGGCCACGCTGAAGAGCAGGGCCAGGTCGGCGATCGGGTAGACCGCGGCCGGGACGATGACGCTGCCGGAGAAGCCGTGCGTCTGGATGTAGCCGCCGAACGAGAAGTACCAGAGCAGCATGCTGCCGCCGACCAGCACGATCGACGCGTCCAGGGCCGCCTTCGCGCGCTCGCGGCGCGTCGTGGCCGGCAGGACGAAGAACTGCAGCGCCACGATGAGGGAGACGACGAACGCCACGTGGGTGACGTCGTCCACCACCGTCGTGCCGGCGAGCGCCAGCACCGGCGACACCACCAGCACCAGGAAGCTCAGTGCGACCGCCCGCCAGGCGGGGCCGGAAGCGCGGGCGGCTTGGACGGCGGCGACGAGGCCGATCAGCCCGAACACGCTCCGGCCGGCCTCGGCCACCCCGTCGTAGTGCTCGAGCCCGCCGAACAGCGCCCGCACCGACAGGGCGAGCGCGACCGCGTACAGCAGGGCCAGGCACAGGTACGCGGCCGGCACAGGTCGCTTCCAGTTGCTCATGGTCCCCTCACGGATCCGCCGCCACCGACCTGCCCACGATCGGTAGCGGCGGATCCGACTTGAGGAAGCTCAGCGGTCCCAGACCAGCGCGTCCCCGACCGGCCGCTGCGCCCCGCCGCTCGGGCTGTTCACGACCGCGCCGCCGGCGACCATCGTGGTCGAGCCGCCGCCGTCCAGGTTGATCGCGTCGCGCAGGCCGAGCGCCCGGGCCACCGCGGCCGTCTCGTCCATCGTCGTGCCCACGCTCGTGGTCAGCCGCCCGTCGATGGTGGCGAGCACCAGATCGCCGTGGCGGTTCGTGCCGGCGATGGTCCGCGGGTTGCGGTCGAAGAAGCTGCCGGTACCGTCCGGGACGACGATCTCACCCCGCGCCAGGAGCCGGTAACGGCCGTTCACCGCGTACGTCCCCGGCTTGATCGGAACGCGCCGGCCGGACTCGTCGGTCACCGTGTGCGAGATCCGCAGGCAGCCGTGGGCGAGCGCGGTCAGGGCGGTGGCCTGGTCACCGGTCGCCTGCAGGGAGGTCTGCCCCGTGACGAGCGCGGTTCCGCGCGTGGCGGCGACCCGGACCACGCAGCCGCGCTTGTCGAGCACGACCTCGGCGCCGTCCCCGGCCGGCGTCCGCGCCCCGAACTCGGCCGTGAACTCGGCCACCGCGGCCGACGGGTCGTTGATCTGCGCGATCGGCAGCGCGGCCTTCGAGCGGGGGTTCACCACCGTACCCGTGAAGGACAGCTTCCCGACGGCCATCTTGTTGCGGTGCGAGTCGATGACCAGATCGGCCTCGGCCACGTCGGCCGTCGGCTCGCTGAGCAGCCGGCCCCGGTAGACCCCGAGCCCGACCGGCGTGCCCGGATAGAGCTGGCTCGCCGTGAAGGTGAAGAACGACGCGTTCACCCCGGCCACGGCATCCTCGGCCGCGACCAGGTCACTCACGGTCTCGGTGCGGGCCAGGTCGGCCCCGTACGTCGCCTTGAGGTGCCCCTTCGCCCGATCCGGGTCGATGGTCAGCACGGTGACCCGCCACGGGCCCTTGGTGGTGGTGTTGATCTCGCCGGCCGGCGCCGGCTCGGTGCCCCGCACGATCCGCGTCAGCGTCACACCGCGTTCGAGCGTCTGCACTGCCCGCGTCTCGGTCAGACCCGCGTCTCCCAGCGGCAGCTTGTCAGCCGAAGCCGGATTCCCGGCCGGCACCAGCGAAGCCAGCAGCACGCCGGCAACCACGTGATGAATCATGATCGATATCGTGCGCGCCCGATCCGACATCCACCTGTCCGTGCGTTTAAGGGCAAACCCCCTGGGAGGTACGCCTTAACCCCGAACCCGCAGACCCTGGCCGAACCCGCCCGGGCGATCAGCTGAGTGCAACTTCCTCTCCTCACCGGCTTCCGGCCGGTTCAGTGGTCACTCTTGGTTTCTTTGAATCCGCCCAGCCGCCTGGCCCGGCCTGTCACGTGGCGGCACGCGCGTGACGGCCTGTCGCGCGTGGCGGCAGGGCGGCGGCAAGCGCGTGGCGGCACGTGGGCGGTGAGACGCGGCCGGTGGCACGCGCGACCCGCAACGGTGGCCGCCCGAGCGCCTGGCCGCCGAGCGCACCACCGAACTGGCCACCTGCCGGCGTCACCGAGCATCACTGGGTGGGTTACGCGACGGCGGCTGCTCGGCCGCTCCTACGCCGGCCGGGCACGTTCCGTGCCCCGGTGCTGCTGGTGGGCGCGCGCTGGCAGTGCGCGGGCTATTCGACGAAGCGGGGCATGACGCTGCGGACCTCGACGGGGGCGCCGGGGGCGCCGCCGGGGCGGGACTTGTACTCGCCGATGCCGACGCAGGTGAACAGCAGGGTCACCAGGTCGTCGGGCTCGTGCAGGAAGGCGGCGATCTCCGAGTCCAGGAACGTCATGCCGGTGGCGGTCGCGCCGGTGGCGTACGCGGCCAGGTGCAGGCGGCCCTCGACGATGCCGGAGGCCAGCTGGGCCTCGCGGTAGGAGCGGTCGTCGAGGGAGCCGGCCGGCGTGGCGGCGATGACGACGTACGCGGCCTCGGCCGCCAGGGACTGGCCGAGGCAGATGCGTTCGAGCTCGCCCGGGAGGTCGCCCGTGGTGAGGGGCGTGTCGAGGTCGGGCCAGCGGTAGAGGCCCGGGGCGAGGTCGTCGACGCCGTGGGCGACCACCCAGTGTGGGACGTCGATGCCGCGGGTGGCGGCGGCCATGGCCCACTCCAGGTCGGCCCGCGGCACGGTTTTCGTGCGGTCCATGCGCCGCTGCGAGCCCCGCTTGTTGATGACCGCGTCGATCGACGGGCCGCCGGGCCCGGCGGGGGTCTCCGGTCCGGCCGGCCAGGCGTCGCCCAGGGTGTCGCGGTCGCCGGCGTGCTGGGCCGCGGTCACGAGCGGGAACTCGGTCGGCGGGAGGTCGCCGGATGTGGCCTTGCCGGTGGGGGTGATCGCCGGGGCGGCGTCGCCGAAGGTCAGCAGGGCCACCGGGAACTCGTGGGTGCCGTCGGCGCCGACCAGTTCGGCGATCCGGGTGTCCGGGAACAGGGTGCGCAGGCGGGGCGCGAGCCCGGCGGCCGAGGACGTGGCCTCGAGCTGGGCGATCAGGGTGCCGGCGTCCCAGTAGATGTGCCGGAAGCCGC
This sequence comes from Actinoplanes sp. NPDC049598, assembly GCF_040675435.1. Classification (NCBI taxonomy): domain Bacteria; kingdom Bacillati; phylum Actinomycetota; class Actinomycetes; order Micromonosporales; family Micromonosporaceae; genus Actinoplanes; species Actinoplanes sp. NPDC049598. Next base: position 6,978 of record NZ_JBFAOX010000001.1, read on the forward strand.
GCTCGGCGTAGCGCCAGCCGGTACGCCAGGGCACGCCGGTGACGACGAGGGTGGTGGCGTCGCCGTCGGCGGGCGGGGCGATCTGCCGCAGGGCGTGCTCGAGGGGGTCGTACCAGTGCACGCCGTCCGGCACACCGGTCACGCCGCGGGCGGAGACGTAGACCTCCAGCGGGAAGCGGGCCCCGGCCGACCCGGCGGCGCGGAACATGGAGCGGCGGCCGTTACGCTCGGCGGTCCGTACGACACCGGCTCCGAGGAAGAGGATGCGGCCCAGCTGGGCCGCATCCAACGGCTGGGCCGGCGCGGGCGCGCCGGACAGGACCGCGGTGGCGGGCAGTCCGGGGTCCGGCAGCTCGCGGGGGAGGTCGACCGTGGACAGGCCGGCCGGGTAGTCCTTGTAGAACGGGGGCAAGGTCGAAGGGTCGTTCGGGGTGAGGTCGTGCCGCACCCGCGGGTCGTCGACCGGAACGTTCCATTCACGGTCGGTGCGGTAGGACGTGAGACGGTGCAGCAGGCCGGCGCCGGAGTCGAAATCCACCCGGACAGACTGCCATCAATCCCCGGCGTGGACGAACTTCCGGTCGTGGTAGACGAGCCGGCCGCCGGCCGGGCCGAGGAGAACCTCGTGGACCGCGGCGACGACGACGGTGGAATCGCCGACCGGCAGGCGGTGCAGGGGCGTGGCCCGCAGCGAGGCCAGCGCGTGGCGCAGCGCCGGCTCACCGGTGGGCAGGAAGGTCCAGCCCTGATCCTCGGTGAACCGCGGCCCGCCGGTGGCGGCGAAGTGCCGGGCCACGTCGGCGCTGGCCGGCCCGAGCAGGTTGACCACGAAGCTCTCGGCCCGCAGGAGGGCGTCGGCCGACCGGGTGCCCATGGCCGAGAACGACAGGGCCGGCGGGTTCACCGAGACCGAGGCCACGCTGGAGGCGGTCAGCCCGACCGGCCCGTCCGGGCCGACGGCGGAGATGACCGCGACCCCGGTCGGATAGCGCCGGAAGGCCGCCTTGAACTGCTCCGCGATCACAGGGTTCCCTTTGCCGTCGTACGTCCGCCGCGAAGACGGTAAAACCTGAAGTCCGCTTGAAGTCAAGCTAGAGGCGGATCGCGGTGCGGATCAGCGTGGCCAGGGCGCGCGAGCGGCTGTGCGGGGGCCAGGCGATGACCGTGGTGACCTGCGGGGCGTCGGGGACCGGGACGACGGTCAGATCGGGCGGGAGCAGGGACCGGCACGACTCGGGCAGGACGGCCACGGCCCGGCCGAGGGTGATCAGCTGGAGCAGTTGGGTGTTGTCGCGGACCTCGGGGCCGGAACCGCCGGCGAACGGGCCGCGGTGACCGGGCCAGCGCGGCAGGGGCTGATCGTCCAGCTCGGTCATGCTCAGCGACGAGCGCCGGGCCAGCGGGTGCCCGGACGGCAGGACCAGCACCTGGCCCTCGGTCGACAGCTCCTCGGTGTCGAAGCCGACCGTCGAGTCGAACGGCAGGTGCAGCAGGGCCACGTCGGCCCGGCCGTCGCGCAGGTAGGACTCCTGCTCGGCCACGCCGCACAGCACGACGTCGATCGGCACGGAGCCCGGCTCGGCCGCGTACGCGTCCAGCAGCTTGGGCAGCAGGTCGCTCGAGGCGCCGGCCTTGGTGACCAGCACCAGGCCGGGGGTGTCGGTGTCGGCGCGCCGGGTGCGGCGCTCGGCGGCCTCCATGGCGTCCAGGGCGGCACGGCCCTCGCGCAGCAGGACCGTCCCGGCCGGGGTGAGCGCGACGGCACGGCTCGTGCGGGTGAACAGGGTGACGCCGAGCCGGCGCTCGAGCAGGCCGATGGCGCGCGAGAGCGGCGGCTGGGCGATGCCGAGCCGGTCGGCGGCGCGGCCGAAATGCAGCTCCTCGGCCACCGCGACGAAGTAGCGCAGCTCGCGGGTCTCCATGCCGCGAACGATACCCGCCGGGTATCGACGGGTATCGGATCGGTGTTGGTCGCCGGAGCGCCGGGCGACACGATCGGTGCATGAGCGAAACGAAGATTGCCCTGGTCACGGGGGCCAACAAAGGCATCGGGTACGAGATCGCGGCCGGCCTGGCCGCCCGCGGTCACACCGTCGGCGTGGGCGCACGCGACGACCAGCGACGCGACGCCGCGGTGGCGAAGCTGCGGGCGGGCGGGGGCGACGCGTTCGGCGTACCGCTGAATGTCACCGACGACGCGAGCGTGACCGCCGCCGCGGCCTTGATCGAGGCCGAGGCCGGCCGTCTGGACGTGCTCGTCAACAACGCGGCCATCACCGGCGGCTGGCAGCAGGCGCCGACCGAGACCGACATCTCGACCGTGCGCGAGGTGATCGACACGAACGTGCTCGGCGTCATCCGGGTCACCGACGCCCTGCTGCCGCTGCTGCGCCGGTCGGCGTCCCCGCGGATCGTCAACATCTCCAGCAGCGTCGGCTCGCTGACCCGGCAGGCCGGGCCGGGCGACGAGACCGGGCCGCTGTCGATGGCGTACGCCCCGTCGAAGACGTTCCTGAACGCCGTCACCATCCAGTACGCCAAGGCGCTGAAGGACACGAACATCCTGATCAACCTGGCCTGCCCCGGCTTCGTGGCCACCGACCTCAACGGGTTCCGCGGCGTCCGTACGCCCGAGCAGGGCGCGGCCACGGCGATTCGGCTGGCCACCCTGCCTGACGGCGGGCCGACCGGCGGATTCTTCGAGGACGCGGGTCTGGTGCCCTGGTGAAGTGATGCTCGACGATGGAACGCATGAGAGCGGTGGTCGCCCACGAGGGCGTGCTCGGCGTTTCCGACGTTCCGCTGCCGTCGCCCGGGCCGGGCCAGGTGCGCCTGCGCGTCACCCGGGCCGGCATCTGCGGCTCCGACCTGCACGTGCGGGCCGACCCGGACCTCAGCGCGGACGTCGCGGCCGAGGTCGGCTACCCCGACTTCATGCGGGCCGGGCAGCGGGTGGTGATGGGCCACGAGTTCACCGGCGCCGTCGACGCGTACGGCCCGGGTTGCCGGCGGCGCTGGCGCCCCGGCCGCGCCGTCGTCGCGCTGCCGCTGATCCGGCACGGCGACGGCATCCACATGATCGGCCTGTCGGCCCGGGCCCCCGGCGCGTACGCGGAGTACATGCTGGCCGCCGAGGACGCCACCATGCCCGTCCCGCCCGGGCTGCCGCCGGACCTGGCCGCGCTCACCGAGCCGCTGGCCGTGGCCGCCCACGCGGTCGCCCGGGGCGAGGTCACCGCCCGCGACGTGGCGGTGGTCGTCGGCTGCGGCCCGATCGGGCTCGCGGTCATCCTGACGCTCAAAGCCCTGGGGGTACGCCACGTGGTGGCGGGCGACTACTCGGCGGGCCGGCGGGAGCTCGCGTGGGCGTGCGGCGCCGACGTCGTGGTCGACCCGGCCGTGGAGTCACCGTGGGGCCTGCTGGGCGACGGCCCCGTCATGTCGGCGCCCGCCCTCTACGGCACCGGGCTCGACGCGCTGCACAAACTGCGCAGCGTGCCCGGCCTGCCGTGGTGGACCGCGGTGAGCACGGCCCAGCGGCTCGGTGTGGGCCCGCGCGGCGCGGTGGTCTTCGAATGCGTCGGCGTGCCCGGTGTCATCGAGGACATCATCACCCACGCGCCGTTCCGCTCCCGCGTCGTGGTGGTCGGCGTGTGCACCCAGCCGGACACGTTCCGCCCCACCCTGGCCAGCAACAAGGAGATCGACCTGCGGTTCTCCTTCTGCTACGACCCGGCCGAGTTCCGCGCCACCCTGCACCGGCTCGCCCGCCGCAGACTCGACCCGCGCCCGTTGCTCACCGGCGTCGTCGGCCTCGACGGGGTGGCCGGCGCCTTCGAGGAGCTGGGCCGGGCCGGCCGCCACGCCAAAATCCTCGTCGACCCGTGGCTGAAATAGGCTGACGTCATGCGAGTGGCCTTCGGCAGCGACGACGAGAACGACACCACGCGCGCGGTGGCTAAGGCCATCACGGACGCCGGCCACGAGCTGATCCGCCCGGCCTTCGACGACTGGCCCTCGCTGGGCCGCGCCATCGGCGAGGCGGTGGTCGAGGGCCGAGCCGACTCCGGCGTGGTCATGTGCTGGACCGGCACCGGCACCGCCATCGCCGCCAACAAGGTCCCCGGCGTCCGCGCCGCCGTCGCCTGGGACCCCTGGATCGCCCGCGGCGCCCGCCTCTGGAACGACGCCAACGTCCTCGCCTTGAGCCTGAAGCGCCTGGCTCCCGACGTAGCGGTCGAGATCCTGCGGGCCTTCCTGGCCGAGCCGACCCCCGACCCGGACGAGGCGGAGAACATCAAAGCCCTGGGCTGAGACTTGGGTCACATATGAAACAGGGTGGTCGCCTCGACCCGTGGAGACACGGAAACTGCCGGCGATCCGAGGGATGACCACCATGCGCGAAGAATTTCGAACGATCGAGTGGGCCGAGCCGCCGATCGGCGATCTCGTTGAGGGGGCGGTGGCCCGGGGCCGCCGGATGCGGACCGCGAGGCGGATCCGGGTCGGCAGCGCCGGCGTGGCCGTTCTCGTCGTGGCCGGCCTGGCCGCGATTCCCCTTGTCCGCGGCACCGAGGGATCGGCGCCGGCCGCGCCCCCGGTCGTCGCCGCGGCAGCTCCGTCCGCGGCGGCGAGCAGCTCCACACCCACTGCCCCTCGGGTCAAGGCCACGCCGGCCGGCCTGCTCGAGCTGCTGCGGCAGAACCTGCCGGAGGGCAAGACCAGCCACTACGCCGGCATCACGGAGGGCAGCGACGTATCGGTGCAGACCTTCCTCGACCGCGGCACCGGGCCCGGCATGATCCGGCTGCACGTGATGACCCGCAAGGAGTCGGCCTTCTCCGACATCGGCACCTGGATCCCGCTCGGCAACGGGACGAAGTACATGACCCATTCGGTTCCCGGCAACTGCTTGCAGGGCACCATCGTCTACGTCCATCACCCCGACGACACCCTCCTGCAGTTCGACCTGGCCACCTGCCCGGCCATCGGCGGCACGAAGATCAAGCAGCCGCTGACCGCCCGCGAGGCCGCCGAGGTGGGCGCGGACCCGCGGTGGGGCCTCAAGATCGACCCGGAGCTGAACCGGAAGGGCGCGGCCGCCTTCCCGCACCTGTCCACGGTGTTCCCCAAGTGAGCAGCGCCGACGACGACTTCGTGGAGTACGCCAGGGCCTCCGCGAGCCAGTTGCGGCGCACCGCCTACCTGCTGTGCCGCGACTGGGACCTGGCCGACGATCTGACCCAGACGACGCTGGGCCGGATGTTCGTGCGGTGGCCGCGGATCTCCCGGCGCGACAACCCGCACGCCTACGCCCGGCAGGTGCTCTCCCGCGCCTTTTTGGACCACCACCGGATCAAACGCTCGCGGGAGGTGGTGACGGCCGAGTTCGGCGATGTGCCGGGAACGAGTCAGGACGCCGATTTGCGGCTCACCCTCATCGACGCGCTCGGCCGGCTGTCACCACGCGACCGGGCCATCGTGGTGCTGCGCTACTGGGAAGACCTCAGCGTCGAGACGGTCGCCGAGATCCTCCGCCTGCCGCCCGGCACAGTCACCTCCCGAAGCGCCCGCTCCCTGGCTCAGCTACGGCGCCTGCTCGGCCAACCGGCCGGGCCGACACCCGGGAACTCGCTGTTCGCCTGACCCCTCCGGACGAGTCGGCGTGGTTGCCACCACCTACGCCCACTCCCGACCCGGGCGAGGCCGAGAACGTCAAAGTCCTGGGGTGACGCTTCCCATGAGTTCGACCGATCGCCGCTGATCGAGACAACGCTCGGTCAGCTCGGCGAAGTGCCGCTGGAACTGCGCGACCTCGGCCGCCTGCTTCACGAGATGGTGGGTGCCGCGGTACTGCTCCAGGTAGACGATGTCCAGATCGTGCGCGCCGGGGAACTCCAGGATCGCCGCGGCGGTGCCCAGCAACGGGTGTTCGCCGGCGTCGTGCGGGAGGATGCGGAGGTCGATAGCGGGGCGTCACTTGGCGGCGTGCCACTCGAACTCGCGGGAGACCTGCTCCTGGGTGAATCCGGCGGCCTCCCGGCACGTTTCAGTTCCGCCCCCAGACGGCGGCGGCGAGTCGTCGGGCCTTCTTCGACAGACACCGGACATCCCCCCGGCGCCGATCCTGCCAGCGGGTAGGCATCGAGCACCACCGTTGGATACCAGTCAGGTCGCCAGGTAGGCGAGCAGGATGTCGAGCCAGGCGGCGGGCTGTTCCAGGTGGGCGTCGTGGGCGGCGTCGGCGATGACGCGGTGGGTGACGGCGGGGCGGGTGTCGAGCATGCGGGTGAGCTCGGCGGCCGCCAAGGTGCCGTTCTGGCCGGTGACGAGCAGGGTGGGGGCGGTGATGCGGCTCCACTCGGGCCAGCGGGCTTCGGCGGTCACGGCGTCGATGGCGGCCTGCATGATGTCGGGGTCGAAGCGGGGGTGGAAGCCGTCGGGGCGCTCCTCCAGGTCGCGGAGCCAGGCCTCGGTGATCGGAGCCGGGCCCAGGAAGGCGGCGGCCGCCTCCAGCGAGGGGAACGGGGTGGGCCAGGAGGCGAACCATTCGCCCAGTTCGGCGCGGGCGCCGCCGCCCACGCCGGCCTCCAGCATCACGAGGCGGCTGACCAGCTCGGGGTGCCAGGCGGCGGTCAGCATGGCGGTGTGGCCGCCCATCGACTGGCCGACCAGGGTGACCGGGGCGCCGGGGGAGACCTCGTTGATCAGGGCGACGACATCCGAGACGTACGCCTGGCGGGAGAGGTCGTCCGGGCGGCGGGTGGATCGGCCGTGGCCGCGCTGGTCGAGGGCGACCGCGAAGTAGCCGGCGCCGGCGAGAGCGTCGGCCGTGGGGAGCATCTCCCGGGCGCTGCCGGCCAGGCCGTGCAGCAGGACGACCACGGGGTCGCCGGGGCGGCCGCGGGACAACGAGGCGAGATTGAGCACTGATTGAGTTTCCCCGGCCCGGGTACAGCGGGCTAGTGATCAACTCGCTTGACTTGCCTCTGCCGGGGCGGGGCGCCACCGCTGAACGCTTGCGTATCCTGACCGCCCTCGGCCGCGACGACCTCGTCCGGGCGCGCCTCGGCGAGGGCCACGCCGACGCCGTCGCCATCCGGGTCGAGCTCGGCGACCTCAATGAGCCCACAACCCCGCCGGGGGAGAGGTGGGGTGTCTGGGCGGCGGCGCCTTCGTCCGTACGCGCGGAGCTGACCCCCGGCGGCTGGCGTCTCACCGGCGATCGCCCGTGGTCCTCCGGCGCCGCCTGGTGCACCGACGCGCTGGTGACGGCGGCGGCCGACGACGGCATCCGGCTCTTCGCGGTGCGCAACGCCGCCCCGCACGCGCAACCGCTCGACGGCACCTGGCCGGCGGTCGGCATGGCGGGCAGCGACAGCCGGACCGTCCACTTCGACGCCGCGCCGGCCCGGCCGGTGGGCGAGCCCGGCCAGTATGTCGACCGGCCGGGCTTCTGGCACGGCGGGATCGGCGTCGCCGCCTGCTGGTTCGGCGGCGCCCTGGGTGTGGCCGACCGCCTGCTCGGGGCCGACCTCGGCCCGCACGGCCTGGCCCACCTGGGCGCGGTCGGCGTGGCCCTGGGGGCGGCCCGCGCGGTGCTGGCCGAGGCCGCGGCCGAGATCGACGCCGACCCCGCGAAGAACCAGCAGCGGCTGGCGATGCGGGTGCGCGCGACCGTCGAGGCCACCGCGACCGAGGTGCTCGAACGGGTGGGCCGGGCGCTGGGCGCGGGGCCGTTGTGCCGCGACGAGGCGCATGCGCGCCGCGTGGCCGACCTGACCGTGTACCTGCGCCAGAGCCACGCCGAGAAGGACCTCGAACAGCTCGGCGTCCTGCTGCAGGAGGACGGCAAACCGTGGTGACCGAGATAGCCGGGACCGGCACGGCCGAGGCGACCTGGCTGGGCTGGGCGGCGATGACGCGGTGGCCGGTGCTGCCGCTCGAGCCCGGGCCGCGACCGCCGCTGGTCGTCGCCCCGCACCCGGACGACGAGATCCTCGGCGTGGCCGGGCTGATGGCCACGCTGGGCGCGGTCGAGCTGGTCGCCGTGACCGACGGCGAGGCGTCACACCCGGGATCGACCGTGTACACGCCGGAGCGGCTCGCGGCCGTCCGGCGCGAGGAGACCGCCGAGGCGATGGCGCGTCTTGGGCTCGGCCACTCGGCCGTGCACCGGCTCGCCCAGCCCGACGGCCACATCGACGAGGCGAGACTGGCCGACGAGCTGGCGACGCGGCTGACAGCGGGGCAGTGGTGCCTGGCCACCTGGCGCGGCGACGGTCACCCCGACCACGAGGCCGTCGGCCGGGCCGCGGCCGAGGCCTGCGCGCGAACGGGCGCGCGGCTGCTCGAATATCCGATCTGGACCTGGCACTGGGCCGAGCCGGACGACCCGCGGGTGCCGTGGGACCGCGCCCGGCGCATCCCGCTGACCCCGGAGGCCGTGGCGGCCAAGCAGGCGGCCATCGAGGCCTTCCCCAGCCAGATCCACCCGCTCGGCCCGGACCCGGCCGACGCGGCCATCCTGCCCCCGCACATCCTCGCCCGCTTCGCGCGCTCCTTCGAGGTGGTTCTGGCATGACGACCCCGATCGCTTACTTCCAGGAGATGTACGCGGCCAGCGCCGACCCGTGGAGTTTCGAGACCCGCTGGTACGACACCCGCAAACACGCGCTCACGGCCACCGTCCCACCGGCCCGGCGCTACCGGTCGGGGTTCGAGCCCGGCTGCTCGACCGGCCGGCTCACCGCCCTGCTGGCCCAGCGGTGCGACCGCCTGCTGGCCGTCGACGCCGTGCCGGAGGCGGTGGACACAGCTGCGGCCCGGCTGGCCGGCGTGCCCGGGGTGACCGTGCGCCGCGCCGAGATCCCGGCGGAGTGGCCGGACGGCCCGTTCGATCTGGTCGTGCTCTCCGAGCTCGGCTACTACTTCGACGACGCCGACCTGGCCACGCTGATCGAGCGGGCCGTGGACTCGCTGGAGCCCGGCGGCGACCTCGTCGCGGTGCACTGGCGCTGGCCGGTCGACGAGCACGCGCGCTCCGGCGACGACGTGCACCGGGCCCTGGCCGCCGCGCCCGGCCTGACCCGGCTCTCCCGGCTGGAGGAGGCCGACTTCCTGCTCGAGGTCTTCACCAAGTCGGATCAGGCCCGGTCGGTGGCCCAGCGGGAGGGGCTCGCGTGAACCGGCTGGCGGTGATCGTGCCCGCCCACAACGAGGAGCTGCTGCTGCCGGGCTGCCTGACCGCGCTGCGGGCGTGCGAGGCCGACGTCCCGGTCGAGGTCGTCGTGGTGGCCGACGCGTGCACCGACGGCACGGCGGCGGTGGCCGCGGCGGCCGGGGCGCACGTGGTGGCGGTCGAGGCCGGGAACGTCGGCCGGGCGCGGGCCGCCGGGGCCGCGTACGCCCTGAGAGCCGGCGCCGAAGGTCTCTGGCTGGCCACCACGGACGCCGACAGCCGGGTGCCGGCGGGCTGGCTGCGATGGCAGCTCGGGCACGCCCGGGCCGGGGCCGACCTGCTGATGGGCGCCGTACGGGTGGACGACTGGCTGCGCTGGCCGGACGCGCTGCGCGCCGTCTACGAGGCCACCTACCTCGGGGCGGCGCAGGCCCACGTGCACGGGGCCAATCTCGGGTTCGGGGCCGAGGCGTACGTCCGGGCCGGGGGTTTCCCGCCCCTGAGCCACGACGAGGACCACGGGCTGATCGCCCGGTTCCGCGCGACCGGGGCGACGATCGTGACCGACGCCGGCTGCCCGGTCAGCACCAGCTCCCGCCCCGTGGCCCGCGCCCCGCACGGCTTCTCGGCCCACCTGGCCACGCTGGCCGCCGGACTGCAGCCGACGGGTCTCAGCCGTTGCGGTGGTGCCGTTTGACGAACGTGTAGCCCGGGGCCAGCTCGCCCGCGCCGATCTGGGCGTTCTCGACCGCTTCCTCGTGGGCGCTCAGCTGCTTCTCCGACGGGTGGGCGCCGGGCGGCAGGCGGCGCACGAAACCTCGCACCCAGTGGTCGCGGCGGTCGGCGCCCTCGCCCTGATCGCCGTCCTCGCCGGGGAAGTCGACCTCCTCGACGAGCGGGGCGTAGAACAGCATGTCGGCCGTCTTCTCACCCTCGGCCGGCGGGTAGGAGGGGTAGCCGGACGAGTCGACGCTGCCCTCGACCCGCGTCAGGAAACCCTCGCGGATCAGCTGATCGACCGCGTTGCGGAGCAGGAACTCGGCCTTCGCGCCGCGGCCCAGGCTCACCTTCTCCTCGGGAATGACGGCGCTTCCGTCCTCGAAGACCCGCCCCTGACGGCGGACGGCATTGAGCACCTGACCCCGGTTGGACTTGCCCGGGTCGAACTCGCGGGTGACCACCTTCGGGTCGTACTCGTGGAAGTAGTCCACCCCGTCGACCCGGACCGGCTCGTCCAGGGCCGTGGTCCGCACCACGACGACCTCCCGGGCCGCGTGCCAGGTCACCGTGACCAGCACTCCGGGCCGCACGTCGGGCGGCCAGGAGACGCCGGTGAACTCCCACTCGACATCCTGGCGCAGCGTGGACGCGAACTCGGCCCGCACGGCCGCCACCCCGCGCTGCCTGTGCTCCATCACCACGGTGACGGTGTCGCGGTCCGCCAGCTCCCGCACGCACTCCTCGGGCGCCGCGCAGACGGACCCGTCGATGTCCGCCCGCCACAGCGCGAACCGCCGCGTCGCCGTCCTCATGCTCGCCCTCCGTACGCCCTGGCCGGGTCGAAGATACCTTGCGCCGGCGGCACCCCCGGTGACGTCACGGCCGGTGGTCGAGGACACTGCTGCGCATGGCAAAGGTGACTGTGCTCGGCGCCGGGGCGGCCGGGCTGGCGGTGGCGGCTCAGCTCAAGACCCGCGGGGTGGACAGCGTCGTGCTCGAGCGGGGGCCCGGGGTGGCCACGAGCTGGCGGGGACGGTACGACCGGCTGAAGCTGCACACCGTACGGCGGCTGTCCGGCCTGCCCGGCCTGGCCATCCCCCGGGAGTACGGGCGATGGGTGCGCCGCGACGACCTCGTGCGCTACCTGGAGGCGTACAGCCGGCACTTCGACCTCGACGTGCGAACCGGGACGACCGTCGAGCGGGTCAAGCCGGGCGGCGAACGATGGTCGCTTCAGCTCGCGGACGGCGGGGAGCTGACGGCCCGCACGGTCGTGGTGGCGACCGGCTACCTGCACACACCCGTCGTGCCGGAGTGGCCGGGGCTGAGCGACTGGCGGGGGACGCTGCTGCACTCGGCGGCCTACCGCAACGCCGAGCCGTTCCGGGGCAAGCACGTGCTCGTGGTCGGGCCGGGCAACAGCGGGGCCGAGATCGCCACCGACCTGGCCGAAGGCGGCGCGGCCTCGGTGCGCCTGGCCATCCGGACGCCCCCGCACATCGTGCGCCGCTCGACCGCGGGATGGCCGGCCCAGATGAACGGGCTCGTGCTCGGCGGCCTGCCGGAGCGGGTCTTCAACACGATGGCGGCCACCATGGCCAAGATGGAGATGCCGGACCTCAGGCCGTACGGAATCGAGCGCCCGGCCGAGGGCCTGAAGACGCGCCTGCGCAAGTACCGCTACGTGCCGCTGCAGGACGTCGGCATCGTCCGCGACGTGCGGGCGGGACGGGTCCAGCCGGTGGCGGCGGTGCGAGGCTTTACCAGCGACTCGGTGCAGCTGGCCGACGGGACGAGCGTGCAGCCGGACGTGGTGGTCGCGGCCACCGGCTACGGCACCGGGTTGCGCGAGCTGTTCGACGATCCGGCGCTGTTCGACAAGACCGGCGTGCCCTTCGTCCACGGCGGGCCGGCGGCGCGGCCGGGACTGTTCTTCATCGGCTACGACGTGACGCTGGGCGGCATGCTGCGCCAGGCCGCGATCGAGTCGCGCCGGGTGGCCCGCACCGTCAAGCGATGACGAGGACGACCGCTTGGTTCGCGGCGGCGGCGGAGAGGTAGAAGTCGCGCAGCACGGTGAAGTTGGGCGCCAGGTACGACTCGAAGTCGGTGTCGTCCCAGTACTGCGGGTAGACCTCGGCCTCGGTCAGGGCGGCCGGATCCCACCGGGCCCGCAGGGCGTCGGCGGTGATCGGGCTCAGGGCGGCGGCGACGGCCTGGACCTCGGCCGGCTGAAGCAGGCGGGGCGGGCCGTAGCCGTTGTCGTCGCCGATCTCGGCGCCGCCCAGGATGGCCGAGCCCGCGCCGTCGGCGATCTCCCAGGTGGTGCCGGTCAACAGGTAGTGCAGACCGTGCCAGGACTTGTCCAGGTCGATCTCGCTGTCCGCGTCGCCGGACTCGCCGTGGATCAGCGCGTCGATCGCCTCCGGATCGTCGATGACGCCCTGCAGTCTGCCGGCCGGCACCCGGCGCCCCACGAAGATCATTCCCACGCCCTGACGGTACAGGCGGCGGGCCGGTGGCGCGCGGGCCGGATAATGGCGCGGTGAAGCTGCTTTCGGGGGAGGGCGCGGGGATCGAGCTACGACCCGTCGCGTACCAGTTCGACCGGGCGCCCGGCGACGACGAGTGGGACCGCAACTGGCTCGTCATCCGCGGCGACGTGACGGCCGGCGGTGAGGGTGGCTGGACCTTCCGCGACCCGTGCCTGACCACGTGGGAGGCCCGTTCGCTGGGGGCGTGGCTCCGGGCCGGCGGCGCGGGCGACCCGCTCGAGTTCGTCGAGCCGTGCCTCGCTTTTGAGATCATCATGCGGTCGGGAGATCAAGTACACCTGGCCGTACGCCTGTCCGCGGAGGCGGCGCCAAGAGGTGACCGTGAATTCGTGGTGCCGCTCGACGCGGCCGGGATGACTCAGGCCGCCGATGAGTGGGAGACGGCGTGCGACGCCTTTCCGGAGCGGTAGCCGCCGTGGGGCTGGTGGTCGCGGTCGCTGCTGCTCCGGCACACGCCGCGCCGGTGGCTGCTGGCGCGGTCCACGCCGCGCCGGTGGTGGCTGCCCTGGACCGCGCGGCTTCGGCTCAGGCGGCGGCGGGCGGGCAGCGGGTGTGCCGGATCGGGGATACGCGGCTCAACGAGATCTCGGGGATGGCGGCGGTCGCGGGCGGCTATGTGGTGGTCAACGACGGGGCTGATGATCCGGCGGGGCGGCGGATCTTCTTTCTGGACGGGCGCTGCAAGGTGGTTCGGACGGTGGCCTATCCGTCGCGGCCGCGGGACACCGAGGATCTGGCCGTGGGGGCGGACGGCACGGTGTGGGTGGCCGACATCGGGGACAACTCGGCCACGCGGGAGACGGTCGGGTTGTGGCGGCTGGCGCCGGGCGCGCGGGCGCCGGAGTTGCTGCGGCTGAAGTATCCGGACGGCGCCCATGATGCCGAGGCGCTGCTGGTCGGCCCGGACGGCACACCGATCATCGTGACCAAGACGCCGCTCGCGGCGGGGGCCTATGTGCCGGCAGGGGCGTTGAAGAAGACCACAGCGCTGAAGCAGGCCGGCAACGTGCGGCTGCCTCTGAGCTCGACCAGCAATCCGTTCTCGCTCGGGGGTCGGCTGGTGATCACCGGGGGAGCGGTGAGCCCGGACGGCAAGCGGGCGGTCCTGCGGACGTACGCGGACGCCTTCGAATTCGACGTCCCGGACGGCGACGTCGTCGGGGCGATCACCGGCGGCGAGCCACGAAAGACGCCGCTGCCGGACGAGCCGCAGGGAGAGTCGATCACCTACAGCCGCGACGGCAGCGCCCTGCTGACGGTCTCCGAGGGGTTGAAACCGGAGATTCTCCGCTATCCCACCACCGATCCTGATAAATCCAGCGAACCCTCGCCCTCGACTGGTGCTTCGACGGCCCCGCCCGCGACGGCCCCGGCGCCAAGCCCGGCGAGCCCATCGGCTGCGCAACCCCAGGCGGCCACCCCCGCCTCTGCGGCAAAAGCATCCGACCGCGTCCCGCTAGGAATCGTGCTCACCGGGGCGGCCCTTGCCGCAGCCGCGATCGGCATCTTGATCGGGCGGCGACGACGCCGCTGAGAAGGCTCGCGGAACTGCCGTTACGCGTAGCCGGCAGCGACCGCGGTGGTTACCCCGCGTCGGCCGCCGGCGCGGCGGTGGTGGCGTTGGTGGTGTTGCTGGGGTGGGGCGCTGATGCTGGGGGCGCCGGTCGCCGCGGTGAGGTCAGCTGCCCAGGGCGGCCATGCAGCTCGCGGCCAGGATGAGCAGGACGGCGACGATCAGTCCGGCGCGCTGCCATGGGGTCAGGCGTTCCCACAGCCGGGGCCGGGGCCGGCCCGGCCACTCGTCGGAATGGCGCGGTGTCCGGTGTGGCACCGGGCAAGTCTCCGCGCCTCCGTGATCGGCTAAATCGGCATTTCGGATGATGTCCCCTCGTCGAAAGGACCATCGACGGTCTAGTGGAGCAGCTCGTGCAGGCGGGCTGAGGTGGTGGCGACCTGCTCGAGGTGGGCGTTGTAGCCGAACGAGCGCGGGCGGGGGATGTCGATGGGGACGATCTCGCGCAGGCGGCCGGGGCGTTCGCTGAGGACGGCCACGCGGTCGGCCAGCAGGACGGCCTCCTGGATCGAGTGGGTCACGAAGACGATGGTGGTGCCCAGCTCGAGGTGGATGCGCTGCAGTTCGACGGCCAGCTCCTCGCGGGTCAGGGCGTCCAGGGCCGAGAACGGCTCGTCCATGAGCAGGACCTTCGGCTTCTGGATGAGTGCCCGGCACAGGGCGACCCGCTGCTGCATGCCGCCGGAGAGCTCGTGCGGGCGCCTGGTGCGGAACTCCGCCAGACCGGTCATCTCGAGCAGCTGCGCGGCGTCCTTCTCGGCGTTCCAGCCGAAGATCTCGGCCGGCAGGAGCACGTTCGCCTCCACCGAGCGCCAGGGCAGCAGGGCCGGCTGCTGGAAGACCATCGCCACGTCCCGGCGGGGCTCGGTCACCGGTGTCCCGTCGATGGTGATCGTGCCGCGGGTCGGCGCCAGCAGTCCGGCGATCATGCTGAGCAGGGTGGACTTGCCGCACCCGGAGCGCCCGATCAGCGTCAGGAACTCCCCGTGCTCCACGGTGAGCGTGATGTCGGCGAGCGCCTCGAGCTCCTTGAACGACCGCCCCACACCGGAAATCGTGATCATGCGGCTGCATCCCGGGACGAGCTGATCAGGCCGCCGCGCGGCCGGGCCGGAGAGTTCACGGGGCGGCGCTCCAGGGGATGACGAGGCGCTCGACCGCGGCGACCAGATAGAACAGGATGACGCCGGCCAGGGCGAGCAGGACCAGGGCGGCGAAGGCCATCGGGGTGTCGGCCGAGGCGCCGGAGCCGGTGATGACCGAGCCCAGGCCGCGGTCGGGGCTGACCACCTCGCCGATCACGGCGCCGATGATGGCCAGCGGGGTGGCCACCTTGAGGCCGACGAAGATCTGGGGCAGGGCCCACGGCAGCCGCACCTTGACGAAGGTCTGCCACCAGGACGACTTCAGCACGCGGGCCAGCCGCTGCAGCTCGGCCGGGGTCGACGACAGGCCGGCCATGGTCGCCACCACGATCGGGAAGAAGCTCACCAGCACCACCATCACGATCTTCGGGGTGTTGCCGAAGCCCATCCACACCAGCAGCAGCGGAGCCAGGGCGACCTTCGGCACGGCGTTCACGGCGGCCAGCACGGGCATCGTCATCTGCTCCACCGTGCGCGAGGCGGCCAGCGCCACCGCCACGGCCAGCCCGCCGGCCACGGCGATGCCGAAGCCGATCAGCACCCGGCCCGCCGTCACCCAGGTCTCGCCGAGCAGGAAGCCGGGCGTGTTCCCGAACGTCTTGACGACGTCGCCGGGTGACGGCACGTAGAAGGGATCGATGTCGAAGACGATCGTCGCGGCCCACCACAGCCCGATCGCGATGGCGGCGCCGAGCACACCTTTCACTTGATGAAGCTCGCGTCGACGACCTTGTCGGCGGTCAGCCCGGCCGGCATGAGCCCGTTCCTGGTCAGCTCGGCGATGCCCGCGTCCACCCGCGCGGGGTCGAACGCGCCCAGGGGGCGGCCGGGCGGCGAGACGTACGGCTTCATGGCCTCGATCTCCCCGATGGCCGCCGCCGTGGTCGCGGTGGGCTCGGCCTTGTGCAGGATGTCGGCCGCCTCAGCGGGGTGGTCGATCGTGTACTGCAGGCCCTTCATGGCCGCGCCGACGAACCGCGCGACCAGATCGCGGTCACTCGTGATCAGGCCCTCCTGGGCGATCACGGCGTTGCCGAACAGATCGGTCAGATACTTGCTGTACGGGAGCACGACCACCTGCTTCTTGGACGCCGTCTCGAGCGCCTTCTGACTGAGCAGGAACGTGCTGAGCGCGTCGACCTTGCGCTGGGCCATCAGGCTGTTGAGCGCCGTCGTCTGCGCGCCCTGGATCTTCACCTTCGACGGGTCGAGGCCGGCCAGCTTGGCGTACGCCGGGAAGAGCAGCTCGCTGACGCTGCCGGTGGCCGTCGCGACCGTGCGCCCGGCCAGGTCGGTGGGCTGGGCGATGCCGGTGTCGGCGGTCGTCATGATCGAGACGAGGGTCTGCTGGTGGACGGCGGCCACGGCCCGCCAGTCGGTGAACTTGCCGAGCCCGGCCTGGATCTCGGCCCCGGTGAAGTCGAGCGCCCCGAACTGGGCCTGACCGGATTTGATCATCGTGAGGTTCTGGACGTTGCCGGCGCCCTTCTGGATGTCGACGTCGATGCCGGCGTCGGCGAACCAGCCCTTCTCCTTGGCCACCCAGATGAACGAGTCCCGGCCGACCGCGCCGAACGCCGTCACGTACGTGACCTTGTCCTTGTCGTTGCCCTTGGCCTGCTCGTCTCCGTTGCCGCCACAGCCGCTGACGGTGATCAATACCGCGGCCAGAGCCGTCATCGCGATCCGTCTGATCATCTCGCGCACCCCGCTATAGATCTGGATCTATCGAGATGGGATCGTAGACGCGATTGTCGACGATATCCATGGGGGTCTTATGCCCGATCCGTCATCCTCGGCGCGCGAGATCGTCGCCGGGGCCTACGACACCCACGTCCACGTCGCCCCCGACGTCATGGAACGCCGGATCGACGACCTCACCCTGGCCCGCCGGTGCGCGGAGGTCGGCCTCGCCGGTTTCGTGCTCAAGTCCCACTACGTGACCACCGCCGAGCGCGCCTCCGTCGTCCGCGCGGCCGTCCCCGGCGTCGACGCCCTCGGCGCGATCACCCTGAACGGCTCGATGGGCGGCATGAACCCGGCCGCGGTGGAGATCGCCGGCCGCCTCGGCGCCCGGATCGTCTGGATGCCCACCGTCGACTCGCGCAACCAGCGCACCAGCACCGCCGGCGACCTGCCCGGGGCCAAACCGGCGATGTGGGGCGCGCTGCAGGCCGACCTGCACGCCCAGGGCATCGTGCCCGACATCGTCGAGGTGGTGGCGCCCGACGGCACCGTCCTCGACTCGGTGCGGCAGGTGCTGCGGGTGGTCGCCCGGCACGACATGGTCCTGGCCACCGGCCACCTCGCGGCCGGCGAGATCGTCGCTGTGGTGGCGGCGGCGCGCTCCGAAGGCGTACGGCAAATCGTCGTCACCCACCCGGAGTTCACCTCCCAGCGCTTGCCCGTCGAAGCCCAGATCGAGCTGGCCCGGATGGGCGCGCTGCTGGAGCGCTGCTTCACCACCCCGCACACGGGCAAGGTGGCCTGGGACGACCTGTTCGCGAACATCCGTGCCGTCGGCGTCGAGCACTCGGTGCTCTCCAGCGACCTCGGCCAGCCGTTCAACCCGCCGGTCGAGGACGGCCTCGCGCTGTTCGCCGACCGCCTGCTCGCCGCCGGTTTCACCGGCGACGAGGTACACACCATGGCCGTCACGAACTCGCGCCGCCTGGCATCCTCATGACCATGGATCCGCTGATCGCCACCCTCCACGAGTACCTGCAGACGGCCCGCGACGCGCTGCTGTGGAAACTCGACGGCCTGTCCGAGTACGACGCCCGCCGCCCGCTCGTGCCCACCGGCACCAACCTGCTCGGCCTGGTCAAGCACATGGCCGGCGTCGAGGCCGGCTACTTCGGCGAGACCTTCGGCCGCCCGTTCCCCGAGCCGCTGCCGTGGATGGACGACGACGCCGAGTGGAACGCCGACATGTGGGCCACACCCTCGGAGGCGCGCGAGGACATCATCGCCCTCTACCGCCGCGTCTGGGCCCACGGCGACGAGACCATCAAAACCCTGCCGGTCGACGCCCCCGGCCGCGTCCCGTGGTGGGGTGACGACCCCGTCACCCTGCACCAGATCCTGGTCCACGTCACCGCGGAGACCAACCGCCACGCCGGCCACGCCGACATCGTCCGCGAACTCATCGACGGCGAGGCCGGCGTCCGCCAGGGCCGCTCCAACCTCCCACCCGCCGACCGCGACTGGTGGCCGGGCTACCGGGACAGGCTGGAGAAGGCCGCCCAGACCTTCAAATAGCCGGCCGGTCCTCGGCGCCGGGCCAGACGAGCAGCACACCGGCGTGACCGGTGATGTCGATCCAGCGCTCCGCGTCGGCCGGTGGCCGCTCGACATACAGCACGGGCTGGCCGACGACCCCGCGGCCCCGCAGGACGCTTGCGTAGTCGAGGATCTGGCCGAGGGCCATGCGGAGCTGCCGGGTCTCGTTCAGCTCGGTCGCGCTCTTGACCTCGACGACGGTCATGCTCCCGGGGTCGGTGGCCCAAGCCAGGTCGTAGTTGGGTCAGCCGGTCCCGGCGAGCGTGGGTCGAGCCCTCTTCGAGTGACGAACCGGGCCAGCTGGTTCTGCAGCCGCCGATGCGCCCGCAGGCCGCGACCGAAACTGTCGGGATCCGCGGCCACGCCAGGCGCCGGCGGCGCCACGGTGATGTCCTCGTCCTGGTGGCGGTTCGGTGGCGTGGTTCAAGATCAATCGTCTGGCGGGTCGTGGGGTATGGCGGAGGTGCGCTGAATGACGCCGATTGGCGGATGGTGAACTCCTCGCGGGGAACTCACATGGGCGGGATGAGACTGGCCCGACATCGCGGGTCCATGGTGGAGCGCGATCGAGGGGGTGGTCGAGGTGCGTACGCGTGTGGTGGTGGCCGCGGCCCTGGCCGGGGTGCTGGTCGCGCCGGTGGGGGCGCAGGCGGCGGGTAAGAGGCCGAGTCTTGATACGTCGTTCAACGTGACCGGGGTCGTGATCGAGGATTTCGGGCCGGGGGACACGGTCGTCGACATGGCGGTGCAGGCGGACGGGAAGATCGTCGCGGTGGGGCCTGGTGACGGGAACTTCAACGTGCTCCGGCGGCTGGCCGACGGGTCGGGGGACGAGTCGTTCGGCAGCAGCTGGGGTGGGCGCGTGACGACCGATGTCGAGCCCAGCACGTATGGGGAGACGCCGAGGTCGCTCGCGTTGCTGCCGGATGGGCGGATCGCGGTCGGCGGAGAAGTGTCGCGCGATGGGCACAGTGTCGGGGTGGTGGTGTTCTACGCGGCGGACGGCAGTGTGCAGAGCATCATCTATCCGGATCTCGGTCCGCGGGTGGCCAGCTCGCGGGTGGTGGCGATGTCGGCCCGGCCAGGTGGCAAGCTGCTGCTCGCCCTCCATGCCGCCACCGGGGACGGCAGCGATCCGCCGGTGCTGGCCCGGCTGCTGGCCGACGGGACGCTCGACGCCACGTTCGGGGTCGGCGGGGTGGCCCGCGCCGACATCGGCGGCCGCGACTTCGATCAGCCGAGCGGGATGGCGGTCGCGCCGGACGGGCGCATTCTGGTCGGCGGTACGACCGGCTGGTGGAGCACGCTGCCCGAGCCGACGAGCGACGTCACGCTGGCCCGGTTCACGGCGAACGGGGCGCTCGACACGTCGTTCGGCACGGGTGGGCGGGTCAACCGCGACATCACCGGGCCGGACGCCATCGACGGTGGGGGAGTGCCGTCCGTGACGGCCGACGGCCGGATCCTGGTCACCGTCTGGACGCAGCAGGGCGACACCAGGCGTACGGGTCTGCTGCGCTACCTGCCGAACGGCCGGCCCGACCGCAGCTTCGACCGTGACGGCCTGACGATGACGTCGTTCGAGTCGCTCAACTCGCCGGTCACCGGTCCCGGCGGCCGCATCACGGTCACCGGGCGGTCGGGTGGGGATCTGCTGCTGGCCGAGTTCGGCGCCGACGGCCGGCTGCTCTGGACGAAGCCCACCGACGTCAACGGCGGCCTCGAGGACGGGCACGTCCTGCTGGCCCGGCCCGGCGGCAAGCTCCTGGTCGGCGGCCAGGCCGAGGGCGAGTCGTTCGCGATCTTCCGCTTCAACCGATGAGTTCCCGCCGCCGGGCGGGTCTTGAAGGGCATGCGGACGATCAAAGCAACGCTCTTCATCTCGCTCGACGGCGTCGTCGAGGCGCCCGACCAGTGGCACTTCCCGTACTTCGACGAGGCGATGGGGGCGGCGGTCGACGCCGTCGCCGGGCCCGGGAAGACGGACACGCTGCTGGTCGGGCGCGTGACGTACGACAGCTTCGCCGGCGCCTGGCCGGAGCGTGAACAGGCGGGCGGGGACGACGCGGCCTTCGCCAGGCACTTCGGCGACCTGCGCAAGATCGTCGTCTCCCGGCAGAAGCTCGAGCTGATCTGGCGCAACTCCGAGCAACTCGACGGCGACCTGGTCGAGGGCGTGACCCGGCTCAAGGAGGAGCCCGGCGGCCCCATCGCGATCAGCGGCTCGCCCAGCGTCGTCGTCCAGCTGCTCGAGGCCGGGCTGCTCGACGAGCTGCACCTGCTCGTCCACCCGATCGCGGTGCGTCACGGCGGGCGGTTGTTCCAGGAGGGCGAGCCGCGGCTGCCACTCACCCTCCTGCGGTCCGAGGTGTTCCCGACCGGCGTCCTCAACCTGGTGTACGCCCCGGCCGGCGCCCCCGCCGAGGCCGGCTACGACGACGCGAAGGCTTACCTGCCGTCAGACGGCTGACGCCAGGGACAGGCCGAACCGGCCCTCGGGGTCGGTCCACCACTGGTCGAGGCTGAAGCCGGCCTCGGCCAGCTCCTTCTCGACGCCCTCGCGGCGGAACTTGGCCGAGATCTCGGTGCGGATCTCCTCGCCGGTGCGCAGATCGACGGTGAGATCCACGGCCGGGATGGTGACCCGCATCGGCCAGCGGGCCCGCAGCCGCATCTCGATCCACTCGTCGTCGGCGTCCCACAGGGCCTGGTGGGAGAAGCCGTCGACGTCGAAGTCGGCCCCGAGCGACGCGTTGATCACCCGCAGGACGTTGCGGTTGAAGTCGGCGGTCACGCCCTGCGCGTCGTCGTAGGCGGGAACGAGCACGCGTGGGCTCTTCACCAGGTCGGTGCCGAGCAGCAGGTGCTCGCCGGGGCGGAGCACCTCGCGGATCGAGGCGAGGAACTCGGCCCGCTCGGCCGGCTCCAGGTTGCCGATCGTGCCGCCGAGGAACGCGACCAGGCGGTCCGGGCCGTCCGGCAGATGGCCGAGATGGCGGCCGAAGTCGCCGACGATGTTGTGCACGCGCAGGCCGGGGTAGTCCCGGCCGATCTGGGCGGCGGCGGCCTCGAGGGCCGAGGCGGAGATGTCCACCGGCACCAGGGTCTCCAGGTCGAGCGCGTCGATCAGGAGCCGCGTCTTGGTGGAGTAGCCCGAGCCCAGCTCGATCAAGGTCCGGGTGGCGGGCAGGTCGGCGGCGTGCGCGGCGAGGATGCTCCGCTCGGCCCGGTACGGGTAGTACTCCGGCAGTTCGGTGATCTGCTCGAAGAGTTCGCTGCCGCGCGCGTCGTAGAACCACTTCGGCGGCAGCCATTTCGCGTCGGCGGTCAGGCCGGCCACGACGTCGGCGCGCAGGGAACGCTCGATGTAGGCGTCGTCCAGGTACACGTCGGTGACGGTCACTGTTCTCCCAGCGGGGTGAGGGTGATCTCGCTCGCGGTGGCGACGAGCAGGTGACGGTCGGGCACGGGCTGCCATTCCGGGTCGTCGTCGAGCGGCTCCGAGCTGACGAGCACGGAGCCGCCGTCGTGACGTACCGCCAGGGAATGACCGACCGTGGTGGCCACGATCGTCGTGCCGTCGGTGAGCAGCAGGTTGAGCCGCGACCCGGGCGCCGCCGCCTCGACCTCGGCCACGGTGGCCATCACCGCCTCCGCCGGCCCGGTGGCCGTGCCCGGGCCGGTGGCCGTGCCCGGGCCGGTGGCCGTGCCCGGCCCGGTGGCCGTGCCCGGGCCGGTGGCGTGCCGCAGCCGGTCGCGGACGAGCGCCCACAGCAGGGCCGAGTCGGTCGGCGCTTCCAGGGTGAGCAGGTCGGTGGCGGGCAGGGTGGAGGCCAGCTTGGCCATCGAGCCGGGCCAGCCGGCGATCTTGCCATTGTGGCTGAACAGCCACGGGCCGTCACCGAACGGCGCGGCCGCGGTCTCCACGACAGGCATGCCCTCGGTCGCGCTTCGCACGGCGCCCAGCATGCCGGTCACCTCGATCGAGGCCGCCAGCGAGGGAAGAGTCAGGTCACTCCACAGTGGGGTGGCGCGGCGATACCTGATGGCGCCGGATCTGGTGGGGCCGGGTCGGGTGGGGCCGGGTCGGGTGGGGCCGGGGAACCAGCCGACGCCGAAGCCGTCGGCGTTGATGGTGCCGCCGCCGCGCATGTCGCGCGGCGCCCACGACTGACGCGACAGCGAGTGCGGCGCCTCGAAGAGGAGCCGGGCCGGCGAGATCGCCGGCCCGGCATAGGCCAGATGACGGCACATCAGGCGTCCCGCGCGGCGTCTCGGGCGAGGCGGAAGCCGCTGAAGATCTGGCGGCGGATGGGGTAGTCCCAGTTGCGGAAGGTGCCGCGGACGGCCGAGCGGTCCGTGCCGAACGAGCCGCCGCGCAGCACCTTGTAGTCGGGGCCGAAGAAGACCTCCGAATACTCCCTGTACGGGAAGGGCGTGAACCCCGGGTAGCCGTGGAAGTCGGTCGACGTCCACTCCCAGACGTCGCCGATCAGCTGGTGGACGCCGAGCGGGGACGCCCCGGCCGGGAACGCGCCCGCCGGTGCGGGCCGCAGGTGCTGCTGGCCGAGGTTGGCGTGCTCGGCCGTGGGGGACTCGTCGCCCCAGGGGTAGCGCCGCGAGCGGCCGGTGGCCGGGTCGTAGCGGGCCGCCTTCTCCCACTCGGCCTCGGTCGGCAGCCGCTTGCCGGCCCAGGCCGCGAACGCCTCGGCCTCGTAGTAGCTGACGTGCACCACCGGCTCGTCGCCGACGATCGGGGCCGTGCGGCCGAACGACGTGGCCAGCCAGCCGTCGCCGTCGCGCTGCCAGTGCTGGGGCGCGGTCAGCCCGGCCGCCTGGCGATGGGCCCACCCGGCCTCGCTCCACCAGCGCGGGTCGTCGTAGCCGCCGGCCGCGATGAAGGCCGCGTACTGCCCGTTGGTGACGGCGGCGCGGTCGATGTGGAAGGCCGGGACGTCGACGCGGTGCGCCGGCCGCTCGTTGTCCAGCGCCCACGCCTCGGTGTCCGTGCCCATGTCGAACGCGCCCCCGGGTACCAGCACCTCGCCGGTGATCTTGACAGCCGGAAGCGCCGGCGGGGGAGCGGTCAGGACGGGCGCGCCCACCCGTAGTTGATGGGTGGCGAGCATGGTCTCGTCGTGCTGCTGCTCGTGCTGCACGATCATGCCGAAGGCGAACCCGTCGACGGTCAGCCGGCGGCCCTCGAGGCGGGCCGCCTCGAGCACGTCCAGCGCCTTGTCGCGCACCTGCCCCACGTACCGCCGGGCCTCGGCCGGGGTGAGCAGCGGGAGGGCGACGCGGTCGCGGCGGGCGTGCTTGAACGCGTCGTACAGCTCGTCGATGTCGGGGCGGACGGCCTCGCGCCCGCCGACGTCGCGGACCAGCCAGAGCTCCTCCTGGCTGCCGACGTGGGCCAGGTCCCACACCAGGGGCGACATCAGCGGGGAGTGCTGGCGGATCAGATCGCCGTCGTCGACGGCCTCGGTGAGCAGGGTCGTACGGTCGCGGGCGCGGATCAGCTCGGCGGCCACGCGGTCGCGCAGCCGTTCGGTCTCGATGGTCACGTCAACGCCTCCAGGCGCCGGAAAGCGGTCTCCGGGAGTAGGGACAGGCCGTCGCCGCCGAGGCGGTGGAAGGCCCGGTCGAGCAGGGCCGCGGCCGTGCGCCGCAGCGAGGGATCGGCGACGCCCAGGCGGGCCGCCTCGGCCCACTTGCCGGCCGTGGGGGCGGCCAGGTCGAGGGTGGCGCCGGGGTCCTCCATCAGGGCGGAGATGACGGCGACCGGGACGATCCAGTCGTCGCCGGGCTGGGTGTCGAGGTAGCGCACCTCCAGGTAGCCCCGTGGCCGCACCGGCGGGAACAGCAGGCTGAGGTGGTACTCCACGTCGTCGAGCGTGGGCTGCCACGGCAGCGCGCCGAGGACCCAGTCGGCCAAAGTGAGGCCGGGCGGGGCGTCCCAGCAGCCGCCGTCACGGCGCACGCAGGTCAGCGGGGCCTCGAGCGCGTAACGCGCCCAGTCGCCGGCCGGGTCGCGTCCGTCGGCGGGCACCGGATGGGTGAGCCGCGGGTCCATCGCCCACCAGGCCGCCATGCGGGCCGAGGCCAGCCCGGTGTCGCGGCCGGCGTGCCGGCGCGAGTTGGCGAACGCGGCCACCATCGGCGGCCCGATCGCGGAGACGGCCGCGAAACGAAGCGAGTCGAGCCCGGGGTCGAGGCAGACCTGCAGGCCGGCCGTGCTGCACATCATCACCCGCCCGTCGGGGCCGCGGGTGTCGAAGGCCGTCTCCATCGCGTCGTAACGCGGGGTGCGCACCAGCCGCCGGGGCTCGCGGTAGGGATCGGCGCCGTGGGCGCCGAGCTCGAGACCCGACTCGGCCAGCAGCTGGGTGAGATAGGCCAGGTCGGTGCCGACGGCTTCGTGCAGCTCGGGCAGGGAGAGCGCGGGGGCGGAGGAGATCTCGACCTGGCCGCCGGGCTCGACGGTCACCGCGCCACCCGCGGGCAGGGGATCGGGGGGAACGGGCGACCCGAGGGTCGCCGGGGTGTGCCGGCCCAGAGCGGCGCGTAGATCTTGGGGCCGGAGCGGCGCCGAGGGCGCCACCGAGGAGTGCAGGGTCCATTCGAGCTCGGCGCCGATGGAGGTGGGCGGGCCGGTCTTGAAGCAGATGGCGCGGATGTGCGCCTCCACCTCGTCCTGGGTGCGCAGCACGGTTGCGGTGACCGTGCGCGTGCTGTCGGTCATGAGCCGACGCTACGACGAGGGTCCGACATTTTCCCGCGACGGAGCCCACATGATCTTCGGTGAACCCGGCGCGAGCTGGACAATCAGCGGACAGTGATCCGGGTCACAGAGGTGATTTAAGGCGCTTTTAAGACGGTGAGCTGCGAAAACAGAAAAGCCTGAACCCTTCGATGACGGTCTCCGTATTGCCCGGCGGCCACCAAGCACACCAAGGAGTCGTCATGGCGGGGACCGGAATCGACACCTCGATCCTGCACAAGGGGGCGCACAGCGCCTCTTATTTCGACCTCGCGCGCACCGCCGGCGAGGGCGTGGAGATCGTGGACTTCTGCATTCCCTGCAACCCGTACTTTCCGACCCCCGACATGTTCGACGAGCTCAGCCGCGACCTCAAGAACATCCTGAAGTACTACCCGAGTGATTCCACCAGCATCACCAAGAAGCTGTGCAGCGTGCTCGGGCTGCACCCCCAGACGGTGGCGATGGCCAACGGCTCGACCGAGCTGATCACCTGGATCGACCACCTGCTCATCAAGGAGAGCGTGGCCATCCCGATCCCCACCTTCGGCCGCTGGACCGACCAGCCGCTGGAGACCGGCAAACGGGTCGACATGTTCCCGCTGCAGGAGCGCGACGGCTTCCGGCTCAACCTCGACGACTACGTGCGCTTCATCCGCGACCGCGGCTCCCGGGTCGCCGTGGTCTGCAACGTCAACAACCCGGACGGCTGCTACCTGCCGCGCCGCGACGTCATCCGCTTCATGGACATGCTCGGCGACCTCGACCTGGTGGTCATCGACGAGTCGTTCATCGACTTCTCGGACATGGAGCAGTACCCGTCGGTCGGCCCGGACGCGGTGATCCGGCCCAACACGGTCGTGCTCAAGAGCCTGGGTAAGAACTTCGGCCTGCACGGCATCCGGTTCGGCTACCTGATGGCCAACCCGTCGATCGCCGGCAAGATCGGCAAGGCGCTGCCCAAGTGGAACCTCAACTCGCTGGCCGAGAAGGTCGTCTTCATGATCCAGGACCACGAGGAGGAGTACGAGGACAGCCTGCGCCTGCTCAGCCGCGACCGGCGGGCCATGGCGGGCGAGCTGGCCCGGATCCCGGGCCTCACGGTCTTCCCCTCGCAGGGCAACTTCATCCTGGTCAAGCTGCCGACCGAGTGGTCCGGGGTGGCGCTGCGCGACTACCTGGTGGCCAACCACGGCGTCTACACCCGTGAGTGCGGCAACAAGCTCGGCATGACCAGCCAGTTCATGCGCCTGGTGGTGCGACCGGCCCGCGACGTCGACCGCCTCATCGACGGGATGATGGACTACGGCCGCCAGTTCCGGGTCCGCGACACCTACCAGGAGGAGCCGCTCGACGGCCGCCGCTCGTGGTCGAGCGCCCCCATGGAGGACGCCCCGAACAACCTCATCCAGTACCCGTCGCACCGCTCCACCGAGTACACCGGCCGTCGCGCCGCCAACGCGTAGCCGCGGCGCTTTGGTCATATATACGTCACGTGCCTTTCGCCGGGTGGTGGCTCGGGTGACAGGGTGACGGTCGAGATTGGACGCGCCTGACTCGATGCCGAGGAGCCGTTTGATGCTGACCCGCCGCCATGTCCTCTCCGGTGCCGCCGCCGCGGCCGGGCTCGCGGCGCTGCCGCCGGCCTCGGCTCACGCGAGCCAGGCGGCCGACCTGTTCCCGCTCGGCGTGGCCAGCGGGGACCCCTTACCGAACGCGGTCGTCCTCTGGACCCGCCTGATCCGGGCCGGCCTGCACCAGAGGGTCGAGGTCGAGTGGCAGGTCGCGCACGACGAGCGGTTCCGGCGCGTGGTCCGCCACGGGCGTACCGTCGCCCGGCCCGAGCTGGCCCACTCGGTGCACGTCGACGCGCGGGGGCTCGACGCCGGCCGGGAGTACTTCTACCGCTTCCGGGCGCTGGGCCGGATCAGCCCGGCCGGCCGGACGAGGACGGCGGTCCAGCACAACTCGCTGCGCTTCGGCATCGTCAACTGCCAGGACTTTCAGAACGGCTACTGGCCCGCGTACCACGGCCTGGCCGCCGAGGACCTGGACGTCGTGGTCCATCTGGGTGACTACATCTACGAGTACGACCCGAGCAGCCGCTTCGCGGACCGGCGGCACACCGCACCCCGTACGCCCGGTCTGGACCAGCTCGTCACCCTCGACGACTACCGCGCCCGGCACGCGCAGTACAAGAGCGACCCGGCCCTGCAGGCCGCGCACGCGGCCTTCCCGTGGATCGTCACCTGGGACGATCATGAGACGGAGAACAACTACGCCGGGCTGATCGACGAGATCGACGACACCGGGGCCAAGCACCAGAACGTGGCCCGGTTCGCCCGCCAGCGGGCCGCCGCCTACCAGGCGTACTACGAGCACATGCCGATCCGGGCCGACCTGCGCCCGGGCAGCACCGACCTGCGCATCTTCCGCCGGTTCGACTTCGGCCGGCTGTTGCGCCTGAACGTGCTCGACACCCGGCAGTACCGCACCGACCAGCCGGGCGGCTTCCCCGGCGACTTCGGCCTGGCCGAGGCGGGCACGGCCAACACCAGCGGCACGCTCACCGGCGAGGTGCAGGAGCGCTGGCTGCGCGGCGGGCTCGACCACTCGCCGGCCCGGTGGAACGTGGTGGCCCAGCAGGTGATGATGAGCCGGATCAAGTTCCCCAACCCGACCGGGGCCCCGGTGCCGCCGATCGTGGCCAACCTCGACCAGTGGGACGGGTACGCCCCGCAGCGCACCCGCTTCCTGAAGCATCTGGCCGACGCGAAGGTGGCCAACCCGGTGATCCTGGCCGGCGACATCCACTCCACCTGGTTCAGCGAGCTGCGGGTCGACCCGGACCAGCTGGAGCAGAAGCCGGTCGCGGTCGAGTTCACCGCCACCTCGGTCAGCTCGGACTTCCCGATCGCCTTCGACGGGCCGCTCAAGGCGGTCAACCCGACCCTCAACCCGCACGTCAGGTACTTCGACGGCTCGCGGCGCGGCTACCTGCGCTGCGTGGTCAACCGCTCGGTCTGGCACACCGACGTCCGCACCGTGGAGACGATCGACGTCCCCGACGCGCCGGTCAGCACCAGCGCCTCGTACGCGGTGGAATCGGGGACTTCCGTGCTGACCCGATAGGGTCTTTTTGATGCGTACGAAAGAGCAGCTGACCGAGGCCATCCGCGCCGAGCGCCGGGCGGTGCTGGTCGTCAACGCCCACTCCCGGCGCGGCCGGCTGCTCTACGAGGGGGCCCGGTCGCGGCTCGCCGAGGCCGGGTTCACCCTGCTCAAGGCCTATCCGGTGGACCGGCCGGCCGAGCTGCCGGAGATCCTGGCCGAGGCCATCGGGCTCGGGCCGGACCTGCTGGTGGCCGGCGGCGGGGACGGGACGATCAGCACGGCGGCCCGGCTGCTGGCCCACCGCGACATGGCGCTGGGGCTGCTGCCGCTCGGGACGACCAACAACTTCGCCCGTACGGCCGGGATCCCGCTCGATCTCGACGAGTCGATCGAGGTGCTGGCCCGGGGGAAGGTCATCGACCTCGACCTGGGGCTGGCCGGGGACCAGGCGTTCACCAACCACGTCGGCGTCGGCTTGTCGGCCGAGGTGATGCTCAAGGCGCCGCCCGGGCTCAAGCGGGTGCTGGGCAAGATCGCGTACCCGCTGACCGCGCTGGGTCTGCTTCTCCGGCACCGGCCGTTGCGCATCACGGTCCGTACGGGTCAGCGCAGTCATGTCTTCGTCAGTCACCAGGTGTACGTGGCGAACGGCGGGCACCACGCGGGGCGCCCGATCACCGGGGACGCCAACGCGGACGACCGGCTGCTCATCGCGTACCCCGTCGGCGGGCCCACCCGGCTCGAGCTGCTGCGCGAGACGGCGCGGAACGCGGCGACCGGCCCGAGCCGCAGCCTGCGCGAGGAGCCGTTCCTGGCGGTGGACGAGCTGTGGCTCGAGACCGACCGGCCGGCCCGGGTCGAGGTCGACGGCGAGCCCAGCGGCCGAACCCCGCTGCGCATCGGCCTGGCCGCGAACGCCCTGCGGGTGATGGCCCCGCTGGACGCGCCGGACCGCTAGAAAAAATATTGGCGAAGGACTGCACAACTACGGCTCGGGAGACGTCTAGGTGGATGTGACCTTCGAGCAATTCGCGATGGCCCGGCTTCCCAGCCTGATGCGGTATGCGGTCGTCCTCACCGGCGACAACGATCTCGCTCAGGATGTCGTCCAGGAGGTTCTGGCCCGGGCGCAGGTCCGATGGCGCCGGATCAGCGAGGCTGATTCGCCCGAGGCGTACGTGCGGCGCATGGTGCTCAACGAGTACCTGTCGTGGCGGCGCAGCTGGGCGGTCCGGCACGTGCACTCCGTCGGCGAGCGCCTGGTCGAGATCGACGACGCCCGCAGCGCGCGCCACGACCACGCGCAGGACGTCGTCGAGGCCGACGCGCTCTGGAACCGGCTGGCCACGCTCGGGCGCAAACAGCGGGCGGTGCTCGTGCTGCGCTACTACGAGCAGCTGGACGACGACTCCATCGCCGATCTGCTCGACTGCACGCCCGCCACCGTGCGCAGTCATGCCTCGAGGGCATTGAAGACGCTCCGGCTCTCGGAGCACGTGAACCGGATCCCCGCCGAGGAGAAGTTGTGACCGAGCACCACCAGGACCAGCTGCACGAGGTCTTCGACAAGTACTCGCGGCAGACCCCCGATCCGGCCGCCGTCTACGCCCGCGTGGAGGAGCTCGCCGGCAAGTACAAGCGCCGCCGCCGGGCCGGTTACGCCGCGGGTGGCGCTGTGCTCAGCGCCGGGTTGATCGCCGGCGTCCTGAACATGCCCTCGTTCCTGCCTCAGGACCCGGCCAGCAATCTTCCGGCGGCCGCGCCGGCCGCTTCGCCCTCGGCCACGACTACCGGCAAGCCGAGCGAGGCCGACCTCCAGAAGTACTGGGACGCCTACTTCGGCGCCGGCTACGGCTACAACGACGCCCTCAAGCTCGCCAAGATCTGGAAGCTCACCTCGCAGGTCGGCGACGTCAAGGCCGAGGCCGGCCGCCGCCTGCTGCTCGGCGAGACCCTGCCGATCAAGCCCAGCCCCGACCCCGAGGTCAGCGAGCCCTCCCAGTCGGAGATCGACAAGTTCCAGAAGCAGCTCGACGCCTACTTCGGCGCCGGCTACACCTGGGACGAGGCCGAGAAGCTGGCCAAGATCTGGAAGCTGTCCGACCCGTCCGACGCCAAGGTCGAGGGCGGCAAGCGGCTGCTCGCCGGCGAGACCCTGCCGGTCAAGCCCAAGCCGGCCAACGTCGAGGCGGCCAAGCAGCAGAAGCAGATCGAGGCGTTCTTCAACAAGGGCTACGACTTCGCCGACGCCGAGAAGCTGGCCAAGCTGTGGAAGATCTCCACAGGTGACGCCAAGGCCGAGGCCGGCAAGCGGATCCTCGCCGGTCAGACGCTGCCGATCCAGCCGTGACGGCCGAGCTGCGCCGGCGCATCGGCTTCGAGATCGAGCTGATGGCGCCCCGCGGCGTCAGCCGGCGCACGCTCGCCGACGACCTGGCCGCCCGCCACGGCGGCCGGGTCCGCCCGGTCTGGCACTCCGACAGCGAGCCGTCGCTCGTGCCCGGCCTGGGCCGCTTCCTGCACCTGACCCAGGGCTTCGAGGTGACCCGGGCCGACGGCACGCCGCTGGGCACCCTGGTCGACGACATCACCCTGATGGACGGGCTGAACCCGCGCTCGCCGGCCCCGCCCGGCTGGTACCGGATCCTCAGCGACGAGCCGCGCCTGCTGCGCCTGCTCGCGCGCCAGTCCGACCCGGGCGCCCCACTCGAGACGGTGCTCGACGCGGCGGGACGGCTGTGGGGCCGCGCGCCCGAGCCGATCGCCGACGTCTACCGCCTCGACGACGAGAGCGGGGCCACCCTCGCCCTGGCCGCCCCGCAGGGCGCCGAGCGGGAACGCCCGTGCGAGATCGTCACACCCCCGCTGGCCACCGGTCACGCCGAGGCGCTGGAGGAGCTGCTCGGGCCGGCCCGCGAGCTCGGCTTCACCGTGCCCCACGAGGCCGCGGTGCACCTGCACGTGGACGGCGCGCCGTTCCGTCACGCGGCCGCGCTGGCCAACCTGATTCGGCTGTTCGCCTACTGGCGCGAGCCGCTGCGCGAGCTGCTGCAGACCAACCCGGCCTGCCGCCGTCTGGCCCCGCTGCCGGCCCCGCTGGTGGCCGCGGCGTCGGTGGCCGCCCCCGACCTCGACGAGCTGGCCAAGGCGGCGGACGAGGGCGAGCTGACCAAGTACTTCGACGTCAACCTGACCCAGCTCTTCGCCGACCAGCCGATCCGCGACACCGTCGAGATCCGCATCCTGCCCGGCATGATCTCCACCGACGAGATCGTCACCCGGGCCGCCCTGGTCGAACTGCTGCTCGACCGCTGCGAGGACCCGTCGCCGCTGCCCGTCGCCCCGGCCGGCCCCTCGGTCGAGCATTTGCTGCACTTCGCCGCCGAGGCCCTCGCGCTGCGCTAGGGCTCATCCCGCCATGGTGCCGGCCGTCGCGTTCTCGGCAGCCAGGAGCTCGGTGAGCTGGGCGGCCGGGGTGGGGCGGGCGAAGAGCCAGCCCTGGCCGCGGTCGCAGCCGAGTTCGCGCAGGAGGTCGGCGTGGGCGGTGGTCTCGACGCCCTCGGCGACGGTGGTCAGGTCGAGGGTGCGGGCCAGGTCGACGACGGCGCGGACCAGGGCGGTCTGGCGCAGGTCGGTGGGGTCGGCCGGCATGAAGGACTTGTCGATCTTCAGGGTGTCGATGGGGAGGTCGCGCAGGTAGGCCAGGGATGAGTAGCCGGTGCCGAAGTCGTCGATGGCCACCCGGACGCCGTCGGCGCGCAGGGTGTTCAGGTGGGCCAGGGCCTGGGCGCCGGAGCTGATCATCACGCCCTCGGTGATCTCCAGGGTGAGGGCGGCCGGGGGCAGGCCGCTGTCGGCCAGGGCGCGGGCCGCCTTGGTGGTGAACGTCGGGTCGGCCAGCTGGCGCGGGGAGACGTTCACGGTGACCGCGATGCCGTAGCGGGCGTGCCAGGCGGCGGCCTGGGCGCAGGCCCGGCGCAGGACGCGCTCGCCCAGCTCGACGATCAGGCCGCTGTCCTCGGCGACCGGGATGAAACGGTCGGGGCCGATCGGCGGCCGGCCGGGCGGGGTCCAGCGGGCGAGCGCCTCCACGGCCACGATGGCGCCGCTGCACAGGGCGACGATCGGCTGGTAGTGCAGGGTGATCTCGTCGTTGGCCAGTCCTTCGCGGAGGCGCTCCACCATCCGTACGCGGTCGATCTGATCCTGGCGCAAGCGGGCGTCGAAGAGCTCGGCCCGGTCCTTGCCCGCCGCCTTGGCGGCGTACAGCGCCAGATCGGCGTCGCTGAACACCTCGGCTGCATCGGTCTCCGGGTCCAGGCGGCGCACCCCGGCGCTGCCCGTGACGTGCAGGGTGTGACCGCTGACCTCGAACGGGGCGCGCAGCGCGGTCAGCACGTCGGCCGCCCGGGCGTTCACCTCGATGAGGTCGCCGGACGGCACGACCAGGGCGAACTCGTCGCCGCCGGTGCGGGCCAGCAGCTCGCCCGGGCGCAGCAGCGGCCGCAGCCGCCCGGCCACCGCGACCAGCAGCTCGTCACCGAGGGCGTGGCCGAGACGGTCGTTGACGTCCTTGAAGCCGTCGAGGTCGAGCAGGATCAGCGCGCCCGACGAGCCCAGCTCGGCCGTGAGCAGGTGCCGGTTGGGCAGGTCGGTCAGCGCGTCGTGCCACGCCAGGTGCTCCAGCGCCGACGACTGCCGCCGGGCGAGCCGGGTCGTCAGCGTCATCCGCACGACCAGCAGGACCGCGATCAGGGCCGAGAACACCACCGGCACGCCGACGTCCAGGACGTCCAGCTCGCCTTCGCGCTGGTCGCGGATCAGCGCGTACGTGGTCGTGGCCGGACCGGTGACCACCAGCAGCAGGTGCACCGTCATCAGCCGCCAGGAGCCGGCCCGGGCCGGGGTGATCAGCCGGTCGCCGGCCATCGCGGGATGCAGCGCGGCCACCGCCACCAGGGCGAAGGCCAGGCCCCAGCCGATCAGGCTGAGCGGTGCGCGGTCGGACCGCCCGGTCACCAGGGCCAGGAAGTAGTTGACGTCGGCCGCGACGAGCAGCACGGTGGCGCCGAGCACGACCAGGTACGGGCGGGACACGCGCTCCTGCAGCGCGAAGACGCGCAACGCCAGGCCGGCCAGCAGCACGTCGGCGAACGGGTAGACCACCGTCTGCATGTTCCGGGGCACGTCGGTGTCGTGCACGTACGGGTCGTACAGCAGAACCCAGGCCAGCACGGTGCCGGTGCAGACGATCACGCCGGTCTCCGTCACCCCGCCGGACAGCCCGGCCCCACGCTCGCGCAGCGGCATCAGAGCCAGCCCCGCCAGACCGAGAACGAACGTGGCGACGCGGAGCACGGCGACCGTGGCGAACGACGGCGAACCGGCCGCGACACCGCCCGCCCCCAGAGCGGCGTACGTCAGCAGGCCGAGCCCGGAACAGGCGCCGGCGGCAGCCAGCAGATGCCACGCCCGGGGCCGGTCCGGCCGGTGCCGGCGCACCCCGGTCACGATGCCGGCCGCGGCGCCCAGCGTCACCAGGCCGGTGATGACCGTGCGCCCGAACGAGTCCAGCCCCTGGGCCGCCCCGAGCAGGACGACGGCCGCGATCAGCACCCACAGCCAAGCGCGCCGGGCCGTGCCTCCAGGGACCGTCACCCGTTACATTTTCCGGCCGATCGCGGCTCAGGTCCGGATTTTCGCGGTTCTGGAGCACCCGAGGGCTCTAGTCCTCCTTGGGCTGCGCCGTCGTGAGCTGGCCGGCGGGCTCATCTCCTGATGATGCTGTCCGCGACCCACTCGGCGATGCCTGGCGGGTAGGGGGTCGGCAGGCTGAGGACGATGTGGGAGAAACCGGCCTCGATGGCGGCGTCGACCGAGTCGCGGGTGCGGGGCGTGTCGGTGGGGGAAGCGCTCAGGGTGATCGAGCGGGTGATGGTGGCCGGGTCGCGGCCCAGCTCGGTGCAGTAGCGGTCGAGCAGGGCGCTTCGGGCGGTGGCGTCGGTCAGGTCGCCGCCGGGGATGTTCCACAGGTCGGCGTGTTCGGCGGCGAGGCGCAACACCTGGGCCGAGCGGCCCGCTACGAGCACCGGCGGGGTCGGGCGCTGCACGGGTTTGGGGTTGCCGAAGGCGCCGGTGAGGTGGACGTGGTCGCCGGTGAAGTCGAAGGGCTTGTCCTCGGTCCACAGGCGGCGGATGACGGTGAGCGCCTCGGCCAGGCTCGCGACGGCGTCGGCGGTGGGGAGGAAGGGCAGGCCGTGGGCGGCGTACTCCCGGAGGGCCAGGGGGTGACCCGGCCGCGAGCCGACGCCGATCCCGAAGTCGAGGCGGCCGCCGGAGACGATGTCGACCGTGGTGGCGATCTTGGCGAGCACGGCCGGCGGGCGGAAGCGGTTGCTGGTCACCATCAGGCCCAGGCGCAGCCGCTCGGTCCGGGCGGCGAGGGCCGACAGGAGGGTCCAGCCCTCCAGGATCGGGCCGTCGGGGTCGCCGCCGATCGGCATGAGGTGGTCGAACAGCCAGGCGTGCTCGATCAGGTCGAGGGCGTCGGCCTCGCGCCAGACCCGCAGGATGCCCGCGTAGTCGTCCTGCATCTGCGGGGTCATGATTCCGAAGCTGGTCATAGCGGCTCCCGGTAAGCGGATCCTTGTTCCGCTACCGAAGATACGGAACCGAGTTCCGCTTGACAAGCGAAGGCGAGGATCAGTCTCGGGGGAAGTAGTTGCCGTAGATGTGCAGGCGTTTGTTCTCGTCGTCGACGGTGGTGTCGGCGAAGGCCTCGTACGTGTCCTGGGTGGCGTCGCGGTTCTTGATCTCGCCGTTGTAGCGGGCGGTGAAGACGTACGTACCGGCCTTGAGGGTCTCGCCCTTGGCCAGGGTGAAGCGGTAGAGGAGGGCGTTGCCGTCGCGCGTGAGGTCGGCGTTGATCTTCTCTGGGACCGGGGTCCGGATGCCGGCGGCGGTCAGGCCGCTGGCGGGCTCGACGCGCAGGGTCAGCTCGAGGGTGGTGAGATCCGTGGTGGCCTTGAGGGTGACCTGGCTGCGGCCGTCGGCGACGACCGAGCCGTCGGACCAGAGGGTGCCCTTCTCGATCTGGGTGTCGCCGGGGTGGCCACGGACCTCGGACGCCGGCGCGGAGGATGCCGGGGCGGAGGATGCCGGGGCGGAGGATGCCGGGGCGGAGGATGCCGGGGCGGCGGAGGAAGGCGGCGCCGACGAGGCGGGCGGTGGACTGCTGGGCGAAGGGCGGGCCGGCGGGGTGGTGGTGGCTGCCGGTGGGGCAGCGGGCGTCACGGGGGCGGGGCCGTGCTCGCCGGCCAGGGCCCACTGGGCGACGCCGCCCAGGCCGAGGACGGCGGTGACGGCGGCCGCGGCCCCGACCAGGCGGGTGCGGCGGGCGCGAGGCGGGGGAGCGGCGGCGATGCGGTTGAGCATGGCCGTACGGTCCGGGTGGTGATCGGCGGCGGCGCGTTGCAGCTCGGAGCGGAGGAAGTCGTCGTTCACCGGGCCACCTCCCAGCCGCCGAGCTGGTCGGGCAGGCGCAGCTCCTGGAGCAGGTCGGCCAGCTGTTTGGCCCCGCGCGAGGTCTGGCTCTTGACCGTGCCGACCGAGATGCCGAGGATGGCCGCCACCTCCTGCTCGGGCAGGTCGAAGGCGTACCGCAGCACGACGCAGGCCCGGCGCCGGTACGGGAGCCGGCGCAGCGCGCTGCGTACGTCCAGGACCGCCGGGACGTCCGGCCCCGAGCTGACCCGGGCGAAGCCGAGCAGGTCGAGACCTCGCCGGGCCCGCCCCTGCTTGCGGATCCAGTTCTTCGTCAGGTTGGCCACGATGCCCTTGGCGTACGCGGCGGGGTCGTCCGCCGCCGCGACGCGGTCCCAGTGCCGCCACACCTCGGTCAGCGCGTCGGCCGCCAGGTCGTCGGCGGCCGTGGCGTCGCCGCAGAGCAGGTAGGCCAGCCGGGACAGGGCCACGTGGTGGGCCTCGAAGAAGGCGTGGAAGGCCTGCTCACGCACGGCACAACCCTCCCACCCGTCCCGAAGAGATCAGGTGCAGGACGATATCAGGGCCCCGGACTGCTAAGCCCTGCCCGTCTGCGGCCGATTGTCGGTATATGGGAAGCGACGACGACGGCTTCTCCCTCGTGGAGGTCCTGGTCGCGCTGGCCATTCTCTCCGTCACGCTGCTGGCCAGCACCCCGTTCTTCATCAACAGCCTGCAGAACGTCAACCGGCAGAAGACCCGGCAGGGCGCCATCCAGATCGCCAACACGGCGATGGAGCAGGTGCGCGGGCTCAAGGGCAGCTCGCTGCTGACCGGGCACGGCCAGAAGGCGGGCGAGGACCAGTTCGCGGCCGCGCCCGCCGTCGTCAAGCCGTACCTGGCCACCATGCAGGTGGGGCACGACGCGGACAGCGCCGTGCTGACCACCGACGGGGCCGACGCTCCGCTCTCCACCGCGGCCCAGGTGACGACCGTGGAGGGGACCACCTACACCCGGATGGTCTACGTCGGCGCGTGTGAGGTCTACCTGACCGTCAGCAGCGGCGACTGCGTCTATCCGGGCTCGACCGGCCGGCCGGCCGACACGACCAAGATCCTCCAGTTCTTCCGGGCCGTGGTGCTGGTCAGCTGGCCCGACAACTACTGCCCGGGTGGGGCGGGCAACCCCGTCAACACCTGCCAGTACGTGGCGTCGACGCTGGTCTCGCGGGCCCCGGAGCCGAACTTCGACCTGCACCGGCCGTCGCCCACGGTGATGACCACGCTGCTCACCTTCTACAAGGGGCTGGTCGCCAGCGGTCAGCTGGAGGCCCGCGGCGGTCAGCTGCCCAACACCTGGACGGTCGGCGCGCTGCCGGCCGGCCT
Organism: Actinoplanes sp. NPDC049598; assembly: GCF_040675435.1. Lineage (NCBI taxonomy): Bacteria > Bacillati > Actinomycetota > Actinomycetes > Micromonosporales > Micromonosporaceae > Actinoplanes > Actinoplanes sp. NPDC049598. The sequence goes on from NZ_JBFAOX010000001.1 coordinate 44,176, forward strand.
GTCGCTGACCCCGGCCGGGGTGATCAGCGGGACCCCGACCACGGCCGGCACGATCGTGACCACGACCACCGTGACCGACAAGCTGAGCCGCACCGACACCGAGCCGATCACCTTCACCGTCGTGCTGCCGACCACCGTGACCGCGCCCGCCAACGCGGTCAACCACATCACCGAGGCGGTCAGCCTCAAGGCGACCGCGGCCAACGGGGTCGGGCCGTACGTCTACACCGCCGCCAATCTCGCACCGGGGCTCGTCATCGACGCCACCACCGGGGCGATCACGGGCACGGCGACCACGGCCGGCACGTACGTCGCCACGATCACCGCCACCGACCAGAACGGCGTCGCGGGCTCGAGTACCTACACCCACGTGGTCTACCCCACGCTGACGCTGACCGCCGTGGCCAATCAGACGATCAACCTGAACGACAAGCTGACCCTGACCGCGGCCGGCGCGGGCGGCGACGGCGGCAAGTACACGTACAGCGCCACCGGTCTGCCGGCCGGCGTGAGCATCAACTCCAAGACCGGTGCCATCAGCGACAAGGTCGGCGTCTCGGGCCGGTTCCTGCCGACGATCACCGTCACCGACGCGACCGGTGGCACGGGCGGAACCGCGAGCCAGCAGTTCGTCCTGATCGTGAACACCGCGACCTCGCTGGTCTTCACGGCGCCGCCGCTCACCGCGCCCGACCAGACGACCGTGCGGGGCACGGCGGCGACGCTGACGCTGGCCACCAACGGCGGGCTGCTGGGCCTGAACCCGGTACTGACGATCAGCGGCCTGCCCGCCGGGCTCAGCTTCAACGCGCTGACCGGGGTCATCTCGGGAACGCCGACCACCGCCGGCGCCTCCACGGTGACCGCGACGGCCACCACCGTGACCGCCACCAGCGTGCTCACCTTTGTCTGGACGGTGACATGAAAGACGATCACAACGACGGGGGCTACAGCCTGATCGAGCTGATGGTCGCCATGGGGATCATGTCGGTGGTGCTGGTCATCGTCCTCGGCGGGCTGACCGAGGTCTACTCCGACGTCAACCGGACCGACACCCTGGCCAACGCCCGTGATCAGCTGGGCAACAGTTTCCGCCGGCTCGACAAGGAGCTGCGGTACGCCAACTGGCTGTCCACGCCCGGGCAGGTGGGCGGCGCGTGGTACCTGGAGTACGCCGTGCCGGGCACTCCGGCCATCCCGGCCACCTCCACCCGGGCCGCCAGCCCCGCCCGGCCCGCCGGCTGCCGGCAGCTCGTCTACCGGAACGGTGTGCTGACTTTGGCGAGCTGGACCCTGCCCGGCGTCACGCCGGGAACACCCACGACGATCGCCACCGACCTCGCCCTGACCGGCTCGACCCCGCCGTTCACCGTGTATCTGGCCAACTCCCTGCCCTACGCCTCGGCCAGCCCGGGCACCAGCGGCGTCGGCGCCGACTACCAGGTCGCGCACAGCCAGGTCCGGCTCCAGTTCACCGGCTCGGTGGGCCGGACCACCCTGCCGTTCGACGTGCTGTTCACGGCCCAGAACACCAACGGCGCCAACGTCTTCTCCGAGAACGGCAAGCTGACGGACAACGACTGCGGCAAGGGGAGGCCGGGATCGTGAGGGCGCCTCAGCTCCGCCGGGCGGACGAGGGCTCGCTGCCGATGGCGATGCTCGTCGTGATCATCGTGCTGTCGCTGTCGGCGGTCCTGGCGCCGATCGTGGTCCGGCAGATCAGGACCACCCAGGCCCTCGATCAGCGCAACTCCGCCCTGAGCGCGGCCCAGTCGGGCATGGACGTGATGATGGCGCGCGTCCGGGCGGCCTCCGACCCCGACACTCAGAGCGGCTATCTGGAGAACCTGCCGCCGTGCACGCTCACCGGCGACGCCGGGGTGGGCGCCGCCGGCGCTCAGCTCAAGTACAGCGTGACCCTCACCTACCAGAATCAGGACGGCGCCGACATCGCCTGCCCGGTCACCGACGTGCCCACCACCGCGAAGGTCACCTCGACCGGGTTCGCCGGGTCGGCCGAGCGGACCATGACCGCCACGTACGTCTTCTCGACCAGCAACACCAACATCCCGGGCGGGCAGATCCGGATCTCCAGCTCCAGCCTGGGCAACCAGTGCATGGACTCCGGGACGAGCAAGACCCCGACGGCCAATCAGGCGATCGTCATGGCCCCGTGCGACGGCAGCAGCCGGCAGCAGTTCGGCTACACGGCGGACCTTTACCTCAAGCTGATCAACTCGGAGTCGTCCGGGGCCGAGTCGGGCATGTGCCTGACCGCGGCCGCGAGCCACGCGGCCAAGAGCCCGCTCTACTTCATGCCGTGCCCGACCGTGCGGACCACGACCTTCCAGTGGAGCCTCGACGGCAGCTCGCAGTTCCACTCGACGAGCACCACGAGCAAGGCCGAGAGCGGCTCCTGCGTCAACGTCACGACCCCGGGCTCGACTGCCGACCGCAGCGTCACCCTCAACACCTGCACCACCAGCGCCACCAAGACCGTGTGGCGCTCGGCCACCGGGGTCGGCGCCGGCATGGCCGGGGACAACACCAACCAGCTGGTCAACTACGCCCAGTTCAGCCGGTGCCTGGACGTGACGAGCAAGTCGATGAGCGCGACTTACATGATCGCCTGGTTCTGCAAGCAGGACCCGGGCGGCGTCGTCGACTTCAACCAGCAGTGGGTGCACCCGACACCGGTCACCCCGGCCATCACCGCGACCGGGCCGATCATCGTCAACAACACGAACGCCACGAGCAACAGCAAGAACGGCAACGCGGCCAACAACTACTGCCTCAAGTCGCCCGGTGTCGTCACCGCGACGTCCTGGGTGACCGTGGTGACGTGCTCCAACACGGCGCTCCAGGCGCAGGCCAACCTGCAGTGGACCGTCTACCACGACACCGGCGACTACGGCACCAGCTACCGGATCAAGGACTTCAAGGGCTACTGCCTGCAGCCGACGGACCAGAACAGCGGGGTGGCCAACGACTTCCACAGCGACGGCACCAGCAAGGTCAAGGTGTCCGTGTGCAACACGTCGGAGCTGCAGAAGTGGAACGCGCCGGCCAACATCAGCCAGCCGACGCCGCTGACCGATCTTACCGAGAAGTAGCACCCTCTCTATTGAACAAGTAGGAATAGTGGGTAAGCTCCCGGCCATGGACGCATCGACATGTCTTGAGCCGTGAGCGCGGTTCCGCTCGCGTTCGCCGGGGTCGGCAAGTCATTCACGACCAACGGACGGCGGCGGGCCGTCCTGTCCGATGTGTCCCTTGAGGTCGGCGCCGGAGAGATCGTGGCCCTGCTCGGGCCGTCCGGCTGCGGGAAGTCGACGCTGCTGCGGCTGGCCGGCGGGCTGGATCAGCCCGGCGCAGGCGCGGTACGGGTGGGGGAGCGGGCCGTCAGCGGGATAGAACCGCGCTGTGCGGTGGTGTTCCAGGAGCCGCGGCTGCTGCCCTGGCGCACCATCGAGCGGAACGTGGCGTTCGGGCTGCCGCGCGGCGTGACCGGTGAGCCGGCGCGGCGGGAGGTCGCGCACTGGCTGGACGTGGTCGGGCTGTCCGCGTTCGCCCGGCACCGCCCCCGGCAGGTCTCGGGCGGCATGGCCCAGCGCGCCGCCCTGGCCCGAGCCCTGGCCCGCCGCCCCGGAGTGCTGCTGCTGGACGAGCCGTTCGCCGCCCTCGACGCGCTGACCCGGCTGAAGATGCAGGACCTGCTGGCCGACGTGCAGCGCGAGGCCGGCACCACGGTCCTGCTGGTCACCCACGACGTCGACGAGGCCCTGCATCTCGCCGACCGGATCGTCCTGCTCGGCGCGCCCGAGAACGGCGCCGCGGCGACCGTGCGGCTCGTTCGCGACGTGCCGGGCGGGCGGCCCCGGGACCGCGGTGATGCCGAGCTGGCGGCGTTGCGCGTGGCGCTGCTGGGTGAGCTCGGCGTGCACGCGCCTGTGCGTTTGTGAGCGATTCCCCCCCGGTACATCTGCCAAGAAGGACTGACTGACATGCGCAAGATGCGCGCGGCGATCGCCGCGGTGGCTGTGATGGTGCTGCTGGCCGGATGCGTCGACGGTGAGGACGCGGCGGGCGGCGACAGCAAGAGCGAAGGCGGCGGGCAGGGGACGACACTGCGGCTCGACTACGCGTACTACAACCCGGCGAGCCTGGTGCTGCGGGACCAGAAGTGGCTGGAGACGGAGCTGAAGGACAAGGGCGTCACGGTCATGTGGCAGCTCTCGGCCGGCAGCAACAAGGCCAACGAGGCGCTGCGCGGCGACGCGATCGACGTCGGGTCCACGGCCGGGGCGGCGGCCCTGGTGGCCCGGGCCAACGGGTCGCCGATCAAGACGATCGACGTGTTCAGCCAGCCCGAGTGGGCGGCCATCGTGGTGCCCAAGGGGTCCGCGGTGACCGACGTGGCCCAGCTCAAGGGCAAGAAGATCGCGGCCACCAAGGGCACCGACCCGTACTTCTTCCTGTTGCAGTCGCTGGAGAAGGCCGGCCTCAAGCCGAGCGACGTCACCGTGGTCAACCTGCAGCACGCCGACGGGCGGACGGCGCTCGAGCGGGGCGACGTCGACGCCTGGTCCGGCCTCGACCCGATCATGGCGCAGACCCAGCTCGACCAGGGCTCCAAACTGATCTTCCGGAACATCGACTTCAACTCGTACGGTGTCCTCAACGCGACCGAGAAGTTCCTGGCCGCGCAGCCGGAGCTCGCGCAGTCGGTAGTGAACGCCTATGAGCGGGCGCGCAAATGGATCGTTGACAACCCGGACGAGGCGGTCACGCTCTACGCCCGCGAGGCGAAGATCTCGCCCCAGGTGGCCGAGCTGGTGCTGACCGAGCGGACCAGGCTCGACATCGACCCGGTGCCCGGCGCGGCGCAGAAGGCGGTCTTCGAGAAGATCCTGCCCGTGCTGGTGGCCGACGCCAACGTCAAGAGCGAGGCGTCGGCCCGGGAGGCGATCGATGCGCTCTTCGAGCCGAAGTTCGCCACCGCGCGGAGCGCTTCGTGACACTGGCCGTCCCGAAGGTCGCTGCTCGTAAACCGCCGGCGGCGGGGAAGACGCGCCGGGTCGCGCTCGGGGCCGTGGTGCCGCTGTTGTTGCTCGCGGGATGGCAGTGGGCGGCGGCGTCCGGTGTGTACTCGGCGGCCCAGCTGCCGCCGCCGGCCGAGGTGGTGTCGGCGCTGCGGGAGCTGGTGGGCCGCGGCGAGCTCTGGCATCACATCGCGATCAGCACCCAGCGCGTCGTCATCGGCTTCGTGATCGGCTCGGCGCTCGGGCTCGCGCTGGGCGGCCTGGTCGGCCTGTCCCGGACCGCGAGCGACGCCCTCACCCCGACCATCCAGGCCGTCCGGGCCGTGCCGTCGCTGGCCTGGGTGCCGCTGCTGCTGCTCTGGCTCGGCATCGGGGAGACCCCGAAGATCGTGCTGGTCGCGATCGGCGCGTTCTTCCCCGTCTACACCACGGTCTCGGCCGCCCTGGCGCACATCGATCCGCACCTGGTGGAGGTCGGACGGGCGTACGGCCGCCGGGGTCTCGGTCTTCTCGGCTCGGTGCTCTTCCCGGCCGCGACCCCGGCGATCCTGAGCGGGCTGCGGCTGGGCCTGGCCCAGGGCTGGCTCTTCCTGGTCGCGGCCGAGCTGATCGCCTCGTCCATGGGCCTGGGCTTCCTGCTGATCGACAGCCAGAACACCGGGCGCACCGACATCATGCTGCTCGCCATCATCCTGCTGGCGGTGATCGGGAAGCTCTGCGACACGGTGCTCGGCGTCGTGGAGAGGGGGATACTGCACAATTCAGGGCGTGGCACGAGCTCTGGATGACGCGCAACCCCCGACGGCCTCGGTCTCGGTCGACCACTTCACCAACATGTACCTGGTGAAGGACGACCCCTGGGACCTGGCGACCAAATGGCACGACCGGCGCAAGTACGCGGTGACGATGGCCAGCCTGCCCCGCGAGCGGTACCGGCGCTGCTACGAGCCCGGGGCGTCGATCGGGCTGCTGACCCGGATGCTGGCCGAGCGCTGCGACGAGGTGCTCGCGGTCGACTCGGTGCCGGAGGCCGTTACCGCGGCCAAGGAGGCCCTGGCTGACCTGCCCCACGTGCGCTACGAGCGGGCCGGCCTGCCGGCCGAGCTGCCCGAGGGCACGTTCGACCTGATCGTCATCGGCGACCTGCTCTACTACCTGTCCGCCGAGGACCTCGAGCTGGTGCTCGACGGGCTCATCGAGCGGCTGGAGCCGGGCGGCGACCTCGTCTCGGTGCACTTCAGCAACCGGGCCGAGGGCGGCAACTACGACGGCTTCCAGGTGCACGCCGCGCTGGGCGCCCGCCCCGGCCTGGAGCGTCAGGTGCACCACGAGGACGAGTGGTTCCTGCTCGACGCGTACCGGCGCCGCCAAGGGTGACCGCGGGCACAGTGCCGTGGTAAAAGCCGAAGAGTAGCTTCAAGAATGAATCTACTTTTCGGGAGGAACCCCACCATGGCGCCAGCGCTGTCGCTGCTCGACCTCGCGCCCATCTCCGCCGGTCAGACCGCGCGGGACAGCTTCGAGGCGAGCGTCGAGCTCGCCCGCGCCGCGGAGGGCAGCGGCTACCGCCGGGTCTGGTACGCCGAGCACCACAACATGCCGACCATCGCCTCGTCGGCCACGAGCGTGGTGATCGGCTACGTGGCCGCGCACACGTCGACCATCCGGCTCGGGGCCGGCGGCATCATGCTGCCCAACCACTCGCCGCTGGTCATCGCCGAGCAGTTCGGCACCCTGGGCACCCTGTTCCCGGGCCGGATCGACCTCGGCCTGGGCCGGGCCCCCGGCAGCGACCAGAACACGATGCTCGCGCTGCGCCGCGACCACAACTCGGCCGACTCCTTCCCGGAGGACGTGCTGGAGCTGCAGGGCTACCTGACCGGCCACTCGCGGGTGCCCGGCGTGCAGGCGGTGCCGCGGGCGGACGAGGTCGTGCCGCTCTACATCCTCGGCTCGTCGCTGTTCGGGGCCAACCTGGCGGCTCAGCTCGGCCTGCCGTACGCGTTCGCGTCGCACTTCGCCCCGGACGCGCTGCACACCGCGGTGACCGTCTACCGCGAGAAGTTCCGCCCGTCGGCCCAGCTCGACGCCCCGTACGTGATCGCCGGCATGAACGTCTTCGCGGCCGACGACCGCGAGACGGCCGAGCAGCAGAAGGCGGTCGCCTACCGGGCCCGGACCCGCTCGATGCTGACCCGGGGCGCCCGCGGGGCCAACTTCACCGACGCCGAGATCGACGCCTTCCTGGCCTCGCCCAACGGCGCCTCGCTGGCCGCGATGACCCGCTACACCGCCACCGGCACGGCCGAGGAGGTGGCCGACCAGCTGCGCGCGTTCGCCACCTCGGTCGGCGCGGACGAGCTGATCCTGGCCCACCACGCGTCGGATCAGGCCGACCGCATTCACTCCATCGAGCTGACCGGCAAGAGTTTCCAGTAGTGGCGCTTGTCACTGTTGACTCTTTGTTTCGGTCGTTGGAACCCTGCGCTACAAAGGCGCGGCAATTGTGACCGCCGCCATTCCCAAAAGGGACCAACGCCACCTTTATCGACAGTGTCCCGGGCCACTGAGCTGCTTACTCACAGGTAATTCAAAATCGAACGTCCTAAGATCGAAGGGATTCCGACTGGCCGAGGGGTGAAGCGAAGCATGGTCGACCGACCGATCCGCGAATGGAACGGCCTGACCATTCCCGACCCGGGCGTTTATGTGCTCGACGACGCTCACAAACGGCTCGGCTTCCTGGCCCAGCATATGATGGTCAGCCCCATTCGCGGCGAGTTCGCCCGCGGCGCGGCCACGATCGTGATCGCCGAGGACCCGATGCGCTCGTCGGTCTCGGCCACCATCGAGGCGGCCAGCATCACCACCCACAACGCCGACCGGGACAAGCACCTGTCCAGCCCCGACTTCCTCGACGTGGAGAACTTCCCGACGCTCGAGTACCGCAGCACCGGCGTGCAGTGGCAGGAGAACAACGACGCCATCTTCATGTGGGCCCGGCTGCGCAGCAACCCGCTGACCCGGCGGCCGAACTCGGCCCCGCTGCCGGCCGCGGCCAGGAGCAGCGGCAAGTTCGTGGTCAACGGGCTGCTCACCATCCGCGACGTGACCCGGCCGGTCGACCTGCAGGTCGAGTACGGCGGGGCCCGCCGCGACCCGTACGGCCGGGACATCTTCGGATTCAGCGCGACCGCCCAGTTCGAGCGCGAGGACTTCGGCCTGGTCTGGAACGTGGCCCTGGAGACCGGCGGTTTCCTGGTCGGCAAGACGGTGCGCATCGAGATCGCCGGCGAGGCGTTCGCCGAGGCTACCGACTCCTGAAGGCCCGCCGGTAACTCTGCGGGCTCGTCCCCACGACCCGCTTGAAGCGGTCACGGAACGCCGTCGGCGAGCCGAAACCGACCTCGGCGCCGATCCGGTCCACCGGCCGCGCGGTCGTCTCCAGCAGATGCTGGGCCCGGCGGATCCGCGCGCGGTGCAGCCATTGCAGCGGCGTCGTCCCGGTGTGCTCCCGGAAGCGGCGGTTCAGCGTCCGCGCGCTCATCCCCGCCTTGGCCGCGATGTCGTCCAGCGTCAGATCGGCCGGGGCGTCCTCCTCGAGCCACAGCAGCAGCGGCTCCAGGGCCGACCCGCGCGGCGCCGGCGGCCGCTCCGGCACGATGAACTGGGCCTGGCCGCCCTCACGCTCCAGCGGCATCACCGACAGCCGGGCCGCGTCGGCCGCCACCGCCGACCCGAAATCGCGGCGCACCAGGTGCAGGCAGAGATCGAGGCCGGCGGCGGCCCCGGCCGAGGTCAGGAACTGGCCCGCGTCGACGTAGAGCACGCCCGGGTCGAGCCCGACGGCGGGGAACATGGCCCGGAAGGCGTCGGTGCCGGCCCAGTGGGTGGTGGCCCGCCGCCCGTCCAGCAGGCCGGTCGCGGCCAGGACGAACGCGCCGGCGCAGATGGAGGCCAGGCGGGTGCCGCGGCTCGCGGCCGTTCGCAGCGCGGTCAGGATCTCCGGCCGTACGGGTCGTGACGGGTCGGCCACCCCCGGGACGATGATCGTGTCCGCGGTGTCCAGCAGCTCCAGCCCGTACGGCGCGGTGACGGTGAACAGCCCGGCGCTGACCTGCGGCGTGGGCGCACACACCCGTACGGCATAAGGCGCCGGCCCGCCGGGGAGCCGGACCCGGGAGAAGACCTCGAGCGGGGTGGCGAGGTCGAACGGGATGACGTCGTCGAGGGCGAGAACCGCGACCTGGTGCATGGTTGGCGATTATCCGTTGCGGTGTGGCGTTTCTGCCACTGGTTGCCCGGACCGCCCGCTCATACGGTCGGTGATCGTGACAAAGCTCCTGCTCTCGCTCCACGTGCTGGCCGCCATCGTCGCCATCGGGCCGGTGACCGTGGCGGCCAGCATGTTCCCGGCGGCGCTGCGGCGCGGCGACCGCCCGCAACTCGCGACCCTGCACCGGATCTGCCGCGTCTACGCCGTGCTCGGCCTGGCCGTGCCGGTCTTCGGCCTCGCCACGGCCAGCTCGCTCGGCGTGCTCGGCGACGCCTGGCTGCTGGTGTCGATCGCGCTCACCGCCGTCGCCGCGGCCGTGCTGGGCTTCGCGATCCTGCCCGCCCAGGCGGCCGCGGTGGCCGGCACTCCGGCCCGGCCGGCCCGGCTCGGCATGGTCTCCGGCGTCTTCAACCTGCTGTGGGCGATCGTCGTGGTCCTGATGATCGTCCGCCCCGGCTCGACGACGGGGGCCTGACCGTGCTGCTGCGCGTCGCCGCCCGGGTCGAGCTGGCCTCGCTCGTGCTCATGCTGCTCAACCTGCTCACCGTGCACGCCCGGCCGGTCACCCAGCTGCTCGGCCCGCTCCACGGCTGCTCCTATCTCCTGGTCATCGGGGCCACGCTGGCCGCCACACCCCGCCTGCGGCCGCGTCTGCTGGCCGTGATCCCCGGTGTCGGCGGCCTGCTGGCCGGGCGAGCCGCGGGCCGTCCGGCGCCGCCTGGGTGACGCCGGGCTTCGCTTTGTGACGGCCGGGCCCGGCGGGATTCCTCAAGCGGCCGGGCGCGGGACCGATCGGACAACCATGCCGCGGAGTGCGGCGTCCGGCCGGCGGGAGAGGGCTGCACGTGATTCGTCGCGACCCTCTGCTGCGGGTTTTCCTCGGCTGGACGATCCTCGCGTTCGTCGTCTTCCTCGTGCTCCACGGGCAGACTTCGTGGCAGGTGCGGGCGTTCTGGGCGTTCCAGCCGCCGCTCGACCTGGGGCTGGCGCTCTGCTCGTGGCGGGTGGCCCGGCTGGCCACCGGCCCGATCCGGCGCTTCTGGCGGGTCCTGGCGGCCGTCGGCGTGCTGTTCGTCGTCGGCGACACCTGGCAGGCCGTCTCGACCTGGATGCCGGGACAGTGGTCGAGCACCGGCGGCACGGTCCAGACGATCTGCTTCGGCCTCGGGCTGACCGCCGTCGTGGCCGCGATGCTCCTGCACCCGCAGCCCGGCCGCACCGGCCGCGAACGGGTCGGGTTCTGGCTCGACTCGGCCACCGTCCTGGTCGCCGGCGGCGTGGTCGGCTGGTGTGTGCTGGCCGCGCCCGGCGAGTACACCAGCCCCGACGTGGTGGCCGTCCTGGCCGCGACCGGCGTCTGCATCACGGCCGCGTTCTCCGCGGTCAAGATGATCCTCAGCGGCAACGCCCCCATGCACAAATGGGCGGCGATCCCCATGGTCGGCTCGGCCGCGGTGATGAGCGCCGGCATGTTCCTGTCTCCGGAGAGCGACACCGGCGCCCCGGCCGTGGTCTATCTGATCCGCTTCCTGCCCAGCCTGCTCATCGCCGCCGGCCCGCGTATCCAGGAGATCCTGGCCGACGCCGACCGGTCCGCCTTCGGTGAGCGCCGCAAGAAGCCGTACAGCCTCCTGCCGTACGCCGCCATGGTCGTGGCCTTCGGGGCCCTGGTCTTCGCCCTTTCGAGCGGTATCGAGGCCCGCCTGTGGGGCGTGGTCACCGGACTGGCCCTGATCTGCGGGCTGGTCGCCGTGCGCCAGCTGGTCGCCTTCCACGACAACGTCGAGCTCATCGACCAGCTCCGCGAGCATCAGAGCCGGCTGCACCGCCAGGCCCACTTCGACGGCCTGACCGGCCTGGCCAACCGCACCCACTTCCACGAGCAGCTGGCCGCCGCGCTGCCGGCCGCACCCACCCTGTCGGTGCTGCTGGTCGACCTGGACGGCTTCAAGAACGTCAACGACACCATGGGTCACGCCGCCGGCGACGCCCTCCTGCTGGCCGTGGCCGACAAGCTGCGCACCGCCATCCGCTCCGGCGACCTGGCCGCCCGTCTCGGCGGCGACGAGTTCGCGGTGCTGCTGCCCGACTGCACGGCCGCCGAAGCCGAGGCCACCGCGAACCGGATCCTCGACGCCCTCACGATCCCGGCTGAGATCGACGGCGTTGCGGTGACCGCCGCCGCCAGCATCGGCGTCGCCGGGGCCACCCCGGCCTCCGGCGTCACCTCGCTGCTGCGCGAGGCCGACCTGGCCATGTACGCCGCCAAGCGCCAGGGCAAGGGCACCTGGCAACGCCACGACACCACCATGACGTACGCGTCGCGCTGACCCCGCGGCGGTCAGAAGGTGACGACGATGCCCACGGCCGGTGGGCGCTTGATGCGGAACGCCCGGGCGAAGAAGCCGCCGATGCGGGCCGAGAGGTAGCGGGTCTCCATGAGACGGCGGGCGCGGTCGGTCTCGGACGGCGGCAGCAGGACCGCCGTGCCGGGGACCGTCCGGGCGCCCGGGGCGACCTTGCCGCGGATATCGCACGGGGTGACCTCGACGCGGGGGTTGTTACGGATCCGCTTGACCTTCCAGGCGTCCGCGAGCGACACGGTCGTCAGGGTGTCGCCCTGCGGGACGTGCCACACCGGTGTCGCCACCGGAGTGCCGTCCTTCTTGAAGGTGATCAGGCTGATCTGCTTGCTGGAGGCGATCTCCGCCGGAACCTTCATGCTCGCGCCTTCCGCCGGCGATCACAGTCGCCGCCATCCTAGGGCCTTGACATCACGTCGTGAATGACGGCATCTAGGCATTGACCCCAGCGACAACGACGACGTGATCAAGGGGAGACGACGATGCGAATCAGCGACATTCTGCGAGTCAAGGGCGATCGTGTGGTGACCGTGCCGCCCGAGGCGGAGGTGACCCGGCTGCTCACCGTCCTCGCCGAACACAAGATCGGCGCCGTGATCGTGGCCCGCGAGGGCGGCCCGGTCGAGGGCATCGTGAGCGAGCGCGACGTCGTCCGGGCCCTGGCCGCGCGGGGCGCCGCGATCCTCAGCGAGCCGGTGGCGTCGATCGCGACCACACAGGTACGCTCGGTCACCCGAACGGCCGCGCTGGTCGACGTGGCGCGGTTGATGACCGAGCGGCGTTTCCGGCACGTGCCGGTGATCGAGGACGGCGCCTTGCACGGCGTTGTCAGCATCGGCGACGTGGTGAAGTTCCGGATCGACGAGCTCGAGACGGAGCGCAGCAGCCTCGCCGAGTACATCACCGGCGAACGCACCTGATCAGGATGAGAGAAGCGCGGAGCCCCCGGCCGCCAATACCGTGACCACCATGGAGTTGGAGACGAGATGAGCCCCGCGAGCCACGCGGCCGACAGTCATGACCTGATCCGGGTGACCGGCGCCCGCGCCAACAATCTCAAGGACGTCAGCGTCGAGCTGCCCAAGCGCCGCCTCACCGTGTTCACCGGCGTCTCCGGCTCGGGCAAGAGCTCGCTGGTGTTCGGCACCATCGCCGCCGAGTCGCGCCGGCTGATCAACGAGACCTACAGCGCCTTCATCCAGGGTTTCATGCCGACCCAGGCCCGGCCCGACGTCGACGTGCTCGACGGCCTGACCACCGCCATCATCGTCGACCAGGAGCGGCTCGGGGCCGACCCGCGGTCCACGGTCGGCACGGCCACCGACGCCAACGCCATGCTGCGCATCCTGTTCAGCCGGCTCGGCCGGCCGTACGTGGGCTCGCCGCAGGCCTTCTCCTTCAACGTCGCCTCGATCTCGGGCGGCGGCGCCGTCACCTTCGAAAAGGGTGGCCAGACGGTCAAGGAGCGGCGCACCTTCAGCATCACGGGTGGCATGTGCCCGCGCTGCGAGGGCCGCGGCGCGGTCAACGACATCGACTTGACCGCGCTCTACGACGAGGACAAGTCGCTCAACGAGGGCGCCATCACCATCCCGGGTTACAGCATGGAGGGCTGGTTCGGCCGCATCTTCCGCGGCGTCGGCTACTTCGACCCGGACAAGCCGATCAAGAAGTACACCAAGAAGGAGCTGGCCGACCTCCTCCACAAGGAGCCGACCAAGGTCAAGATCGAGGGCATCAACCTGACGTACGCGGGTCTGATCCCCAACATCCAGAAATCGTTCCTGTCCAAGGACGTCGACGCGCTCCAGCCGCACATCCGCGCCTTCGTCGAGCGGGCGGTCACCTTCACCACCTGCCCCGAGTGCGGCGGCTCGCGGCTGAGCGAGGCGGCCCGCTCCTCGAAGATCAACGGCGTCAGCATCGCCGACGCCTGCGCCATGCAGATCAGCGACCTGGCCGCGTGGGTGCGCGGCCTCAAGGAGCCCTCGGTCGCGCCGCTGCTGGAGAAGCTGAGCCACACGCTCGACTCGTTCGTCGGCATCGGCCTCGGTTACCTGTCGCTGGAGCGCCCGTCGGGCACGCTCTCCGGCGGCGAGGCCCAGCGCACCAAGATGATCCGGCACCTCGGCTCCAGCCTGACCGACGTGACGTACGTCTTCGACGAGCCCACGATCGGCCTGCACCCGCACGACATCCAGCGGATGAACGAGCTGCTGCTGCAACTGCGCGACAAGGGCAACACGGTGCTGGTGGTCGAGCACAAGCCCGAGACCATCACCATCGCCGACCACGTGGTCGACCTCGGGCCGGGCGCGGGCTCGGCCGGCGGCGAGATCGTCTACGAGGGCACGGTGGCCGGCCTGCGCAAGTCGGGCACGCTCACCGGCCGGCACCTCGACGACCGCTCGACGCTCAAGGAGTCGGTCCGGGTCGCCGAGGACGCCCTCGAGGTCCGCGGGGCCGGCCTGCACAACCTGCAGAACGTCGACGTGGACATCCCGCTCGGCGTGCTCGTGGTGGTCACCGGGGTGGCCGGCTCGGGCAAGAGCTCGCTGATCCACGGGTCGGTCTCACCGCTCGACGGCGTCGTCTCGATCGACCAGGGCGCCATCCGCGGCTCCCGGCGGAGCAACCCGGCCACGTACACCGGCCTGCTGGAACCGATCCGCAAAGCCTTCGCCAAGGCCAACGGCGTCAAGCCGGCGCTGTTCAGCGCCAACTCCGAGGGCGCCTGCCCCAACTGCAAGGGCAACGGCGTCGTCTACACCGACCTGGGCGTGATGGACACCGTCGCCACGCCGTGCGAGGTGTGCGAGGGCAAGCGGTTCGAGGCGTCGGTGCTCGACTACAAGCTCGGCGGGCGCGACATCAGCGAGGTGCTCGCCATGTCGGTCGGCGAGGCCGAGCGGTTCTTCGCCGAGGGCGACGCGAAGATCCCGGCCGCCCACAAGATTCTCGAACGGCTGGTCGACGTCGGGCTGGGCTATCTCAGCCTGGGCCAGCCGCTGACGACGCTCTCCGGCGGTGAACGGCAGCGCCTCAAGCTGGCCACCCACATGGGCGACAAGGGCGACGTCTACATCCTCGACGAGCCCACCACCGGCCTGCACCTGGCCGACGTCGAGCAGCTGCTGGGCCTGCTCGACCGGCTGGTCGACAGCGGCAAGTCGGTCATCGTGGTCGAGCACCACCAGGCCGTGATGGCCCACGCCGACTGGATCATCGACCTGGGCCCCGGGGCCGGCCACGACGGCGGCCGGATCGTCTTCGAGGGCACCCCGGCCGAGCTGGTCAAGGGCCGGGCCACGCTGACCGGGCAGCACCTAGCCGATTACGTGGGCGCCTAGCACGTCGTCGGCCGGGCACCGCCCGCGCATCACGTAGCGCTCGGTGAACTCGGCGACCTCGTCCCGCAGGTCACGGTCGACCCCGTGCCGGGCCAGGGCGGCGTACGCCTCGACGAAGACCTCCCGGGCGGCGGCGGCCAGAACCGGGTCGCTGAGGGCGTCGCGCGCGGCCCGCTCCCAGAGCCCGGGCTCGGCGGCGAGTCCCGCGGTCGCCTTCGCGGCGGCCGCGGCGGCCCTCGGGTCGTCCAGCAGCACGCTGGTCACCGCGACGACGACCCGCCACCCGGAGCCGGGCTGCCGGTCGGCCACGTCGATCTCCAGGTGCCCCCGCGCGGCGACCGGCGGCCGCAGCGACTCGACGTGCTCGGCCAGGTCCGTGAGGCGCGGCCGCTCGGCATCAGCCAGGCGCGGCTCGGCATCGGCCCGACGTGGCCGCTCTGCGGAGCGGGCTCGCTCCCGGAACGTGCGCCCGTCGCGCCCGGGTGAGTCGAGAACCGACGAGGCCCAGGCCCGCCGGGGGTCCGGGCCCGCGGGAAGCACCGGCCGGTCGCGGTGCCGGGCCTGGCGCACGCTGCGCCACCCACTGGGCTCCCCGCCGAGCAGCGGCGAGTTGGCGAACGCCGCGGCCAGCACCGGGGCGAGCGTGTGGGCCAGCTGCCACCGGGCGGAGAGCCCGAGCGGCCCGCCGCCGTCGAGCCCAGCCTCCAGCGCGACCCGTACGCCCCCGGTGCCCGAGCCCGCGCACGCCGGTGAGCCCGCGCCGGCTGGTTCATCGTCGGCTCCCAGCCGCGCCGGTCCAGCGGCCGGCCGGCGAAGGATGGCGGACGCGGGCCATGCCAAGCCGGCCGTCGGCATGGCGGCCAGGTCCTCGGTCATCCGCTCGATCGCCGTCGGCAGGCCGGGGGAGGGCGGCCCGCTGACGACGACGACCCGGGCCGAGCGGCCGTCGAGGAAACCGTGGCGCAGCGGCACCCGGTGAGAAGGCGCCGCTGCCACGGGCAGCTCCAGCGCGGCCCCCACGAAGCCCGGCGTGGCCGGATCGAAGGCGTGGGCGGCGACGAGCAGCTCGGCCGCCCGCTCGGTCAGGGTCGTCACGATGCCTCACTCCGGGTCGGGGACCGCGAGAGCATAGCATTCCTATCTGCACTATAGGCATTGGCTGTTCGGCTCGCGCGGGTTCGGCCGCCGGCCCGGCCGAGCGGCCGCGGGGCCCCGAGGAGGGGGTGGCGCGGCGAGGCGAGTGGCGGCGCGACGGCGCGTACAGCTGGGTCAGACGGTGAAGCGGTCGACCGCCGACCGCAACCGTTCGGCCAGGGTGTTGACCGTGCCGGCGGCGGAGGTGGCCTCGGCCACGGCGTCGCGGGAGGTGGCGGTGCTCTGGGCGACGCCGGAGATGCCGCGGGCGATGTCGTTGGCGCCCTCGGCGGCCTCGTTGACGCCGCGGTTCATCTCGGCCGTGGTGGCGCTCTGCTCCTCGACGGCCGAGGCGATCGTGGTCTGGTAGTCGCTGATCTGCTGGATGATCTGGCTGATGCCGTCGATGGCGGCCACCGCGTCACCGGTCTCGGCCTGGATCGCGGTGACGCGTTGCGAGATCTCCTCGGTGGCCCGGGCCGTCTCCTGGGCGAGGTCCTTCACCTCGGAGGCGACCACGGCGAAACCCTTGCCCAGCTCGCCGGCCCGGGCCGCCTCGATGGTGGCGTTCAGCGCGAGCAGGTTGGTCTGGGCGGCGATGGCCTGGATGGTGCCGATCACGCTGCCGATCTCGGCCGACGAGTCGCCCAGCCGGTTGATGGTGGCGCTGGTGTCGCGGGCCGCGCTCACCGCGGACGAGGCCACCCCGGCCGCGTCGGCCGCGTTGCGGGAGATCTCGGAGATGGAGGCGCCCATCTGCTCGGCGCCGGCGGCCACCGTCTGCACGTTGCCGCTGACCCCGCCGGCCGTCCCGGCCACCATGTCGGCCTGCTCGTAGGCGCTCTGCACCGAGCTGTCGATCTGGTTGCTGACCCGGTAGAGCGTGTCGGCCGCGGCCGCCAACTCGCGCGCGTCGCCGCTGATCGTGGTGACCGTCTGCCGCAGGCCCTCGGCGGCGGCGTCCGCGGCGCGGGCCATGTCGCCCGCCTCGTCGGCCGTGCGGTCGTCGACGCGTACGGCCAGGTTGCCCTGGGCCAGCGCGTGCAGCGCGCCCACCACCCGCCCGAGCGGGGCCGTCACGCTCCGGGTGACCATCAGGACCAGCAGCACGGCCGCGATCGCGGCCAGGACGAAGCCCAGGATCATGGTGGTACGGGCGTCGCCGGTCGAGTTCTGCGCGTCGGAGGCGGTCTTCTCGGCCCGCGCCGTCACCGAGGCCACCAGGGTGTCGGTGAGCTGGACGATCTTGTAGTAGATGTCGTACCCGGCGCCCAGGATGACGGCGTTGCCGGCCTCGACGTCGTTCTTGGCGAACGCGGCCACCACCTTGTCGTCGGCAGCCCAGTACTGCTCCCACTGGTCGGTGATCTCGGCGAAGGTGGCCTTCTCGCCGTCGGTCATCGAGCCGGTCGGCATGCCGGCCAGCGCCGCCTCGACGAGCTTCTTGTCGGCCAGGAAGCCGGCCCGGTTGTCGGTCGTCGCCTTGACGGCGGTCGTGTGGCCGAGCCGGTAGACGTCCCAGGCGTAGGCGATCTGCCAGCCCGAGATGTCGCCGTTGAGGAACTTCTGCTCGTCCACGCGGTGCATCAGCTGCTGCAGCTCGCGCATCTTCCCGGCCGACTCGGACTGCCGGTGCAGCGCCACCACACCGATCCCGACGACCACACCGAGCAGCACCAGGACCACCGCGAAACAGGCGGCCAGCCGGGACCGCAACCGCAACCTGCGTACGAACGTCACGATCGTCCCTTCGGCCGGGAGGGGAAAAGCCTGAGCGGGTGGTTTTCATCAAGTCGCGCCGACCGGGGCCGATGAGAACCTAGTGAACAGCGCGGTCGACTTCTCCGGCTTCGAGGTGCGAGACGAGCTCGGCCGGGGCGCGTCCACCACGGTCCACCGGGCGGTGCGGGGCGGTGAGGCGTACGCGCTCAAGCGCCCGGCCCGCCACGAGCCCGGCATGCTCGCCGCCTTCCGGCGCGAGGCCGCCCTGCTCGCCTGCATCGACGACCCCGCGGTGACCCGCGTGCACGCGGCCGGCCTCCTCGACGGCGTGCCGGCCCTGGTGCTGGAGTACATCCCGGGCGGCCCGCTGGCCGATCAGCTCGCCGCCGGCCCGCTCGGCCCGGAGCGCACGGTCGAGATCGCCGCCCAGCTCGCCCGCGGCCTGGCCGCCGCCCACCGGGTCGGCCTGGTGCACCGCGACGTCAAGCCCGGCAACATCATCATGGCTCCGGGCTCGCCGGCCCGGCTCATCGACTTCGGCCTGGCCCAGCTCGGGCGGGAGGACGAGCCGGAGGACCGCGCCGTCGGCACCTTCCTCTACGCCTCACCCGAGCAGTCGGGCATGCTCAAACGGCCGGTCGACGGCCGCTCCGACCTCTACTCGCTCGGCATCGTGCTCTTCGAGTGCCTGACCGGGCGCCTGCCGTTCGAGGCGGGCGACGTCGGCGAGCTGCTGCGGATGCACCTGGTGGCCCCGGTGCCCGACCTGGCCGCCACCCACGGCGTCCCGCCCGTGCTGGCCGCCGTGGTGACCCGGCTGCTGGCCAAGGACCCCGACGACCGCTATCCGGACGCGGCCGCGCTCCTGGCCGACCTGCGGGCCTGCCCCGGCGGGACGGCGGCCGAGCAACCCGCGGCCGACCGCTGGCCGCTGTGCGGACGCGAGGACGAGCGGCAGGCCCTGGCCACCCGCTGGCAGCGGGCGCGGGCCGGGCACGGGGGCGTGGCGCTGATCCGCGGCGCCGCCGGCTCGGGCCGCAGCCGGCTGGCCGACGAGGCCACCATCCCGGCCGCCGGCTTCCCCGTGCTGCGGGCGGCCGGGCAACGCGACACGGCGACGCCACTGGCCGCCCTGCGCGCGGCCGTCGACGGCTATCTGCAAGCGCTGCGCCGGCTGCCGGGCCCGGAGCGGGCCACCGCCGAGGAGCACGTGCGGGCCGCCGCGGCCGCCTCCGGAGCGGGCCTGCTGTCCCGGCTCTCGCCGCGGCTGGCCGAGCTGCTCGGCGACACCGGCGGGGGCGAGGACGCCGGCATCGCGGCCGTGGTGGCGTTCCTGGGCGAGCTGGCCCGGCGCGCGGGCGGGCTGATGCTGCTGCTCGACGACGCGCAGTGGCTCGACCCGGGCACCCGGGAGGTGCTCGCCCGGCTCACCCCCGAGCTGGCCTCGCTGCCGCTGCTGGTGGTGCTGACCGAGCTCGACCGCAAGTTCACCGAGGCCGACCTCGTGCTCACCTGCTCGCCGCTGCCCCGGGCGGCGGTCGACGAGCTGGTGGCCACCCGGCTGCCCGGCGCGGCGGTCACCGAACAGCTCACCCGGCACGTCGCCGATCGCACGGGAGGCTCGCCGCTGGCCGTCGTCGCGTACCTCTGGCAGTTGATCGACGCCGGTCTGCTGAGCCCGATGTGGGGCGTGTGGAGCCTGGACGAGGCCGGGGCGGCGGCGCTGCCGGCCGCCGACGACGTACGCGCGCTGCTCGCCGCCCGGCTCGACGGCCTGCCCGCCGCCGACCGTGAGGTGCTGGTCGTGGCCGCGCTGGCCGGGCCCCGCTTCCGGACCGAGGCGCTGCCGGGCGAACCCGACCGGGTGGTGGCCGCGGTCGCCTCGGCCGTCGAGCGGCGCATCCTGCAGGTGGAGACCGGCGGCTGGTACAGCTTCATGCACCCGCTGCTGCGGGAGGAGCTGCGCGGCGACCAGCCCCGGGCCGAGCTGCACGCCGCCCTGGCCGAGAAGCTCGAAAACCTGCCCGAGCACCTGCGGGACAACGACCACGTGTACGCGCTGGCCCGGCACCGCCGCGCGGCCGGTGACCTCGTCCCGGTGGAGGAGCGGCGGGCCTGCGCCCTCGTAGCCGGGCTGCGCGCGCTCGACGACCAGAGCGCGGCCGAGGCGGTCGACTACCTCGAATACGCGGCCGACGGCAACCCGAAGGCCCTGCACCCGCTGGCCGTGGCCTACCTGCGGGCCGCCCGCCTCACCGAGGCCGGGGCGACCATCGACCGGGCTCTGCGCGCCGAGACCGACCGGGACGCCCGGGTCCGCCTGCTCATCACCGAGGTCGAGCTGCACCACACCGTGTGGGCCGACGACAAGGCCCTCGACGCCGCCGGGCGGGCGCTGGCCGAACTCGGGCGGCCGCTGCCGCGCGTGGC
Organism: Actinoplanes sp. NPDC049598; assembly: GCF_040675435.1. Lineage (NCBI taxonomy): Bacteria > Bacillati > Actinomycetota > Actinomycetes > Micromonosporales > Micromonosporaceae > Actinoplanes > Actinoplanes sp. NPDC049598. The sequence continues at coordinate 64,493 of NZ_JBFAOX010000001.1, forward strand.
CCCGACGCTCGCCATCGCTCTCGCCGGCGGGCTGGTCCGGCGTACCGGCTGGGGCCGTGGCACCGCCAGCGGGCGCCGGCGCGAGGAACTCGCCCTGCTCGCCGCGACCCTGGACGCCGGCGGTTTCGCCGCCGGGATCGGGCTGCGCCTGCGGGAGGCGGCGATGCTGGCCATGCGGGCGATGTATGCGGTGAACCGGCTCGGGCCCTGCCCGGAGTACGTGCGCGTCTACTCGCTGATCGGCTACGTCGCGTACGTGGTCCGGCTGACCGGGACGGCCGCCCGCTGTCTCGACCGGGCGGCCCGGGTCGCCGCCGAGCTCAACGACCCGGCGCTGGTGGCCTATGTGGAATGGATGCGCGGCTGCGGGCTGCTGTTCAGCGCGCGCGACGACGGCAGCGCCTGGCTGGCGACGATCGCCGAGAACCGGCGGTGGTACGGGCCGGCCCAGCTGCTGCCCGGGCACGCCACGCTCGGCCTGCGGCTGATGCTGCGGGGATACGTGCAGCAGGCGCGGGACGAGTACGAACGGGGCCTGGCCGTGCTGGCCGACCCGGCGACCGCCCGCGGGGCGTCGTTCAGCATGCTCGGCGTGATGATCCCGGCCATGGAGGGTCGCCCCGGGGAGGCCGCGTCGGCGCTGGTCGCGTTTGGCGACCTCAGCCGGTACGCCCCCGTGCAGCGGGCCAACATCCTGGTCGCGGCGGCCTGCGCGGCCGTCGAGGAGGGCGAGTTCGGGCCGTCCTTCGACACGCTGATCGCCGAGTTCAAGGCGCTCGGGCTGCGCGACCGCGAACTGATGACCCAGCACAAACTGATCTACGCCTTCCAGTCGCACGGGCGGATGGCCCAGCTGCGGCTCGCCCCACCGGCGGAACGGCCGGCCCGGATGGCGGCGGCCCGGGCCGCGGTGGCCGACCTGCGCCGGGTCCGGAAGTTCTCCCCGATCCTCGAATCGAGCTACCTCATCGGCGAGGCGGCCCTGGCCGTCTTCGACGGCGACCACGTCAAGGCGGTCGAGTGGAGCGACAAGGCCGAACGGGTGGCCCGCACGGCCGACGCGCCGCTGGTCCACTTCGAGGTGGCCCGCTTCCGGGCCCGCGCGTTCCGTGCCCTCGGCCAGGCCAACGAGGCCGAGCGGCAGGCCCGGATCGCGCTCAACCTGGCCACCCTTTACGGCTGGGAACAACGACGCCGGCAGGCCCGGGCCGAGTTCGGCGTGGAACGCGGCGGCACGGCCCGGGTGACCGCCGTCGACCACCGCGCCGGCGGCCGCCGCCTCGAGGTCCTGCAGCAGGTGGCGGCGGCCGCGGCCAACATCCTCGACCCGGTCGAGCTGGCCCGCGTCACCCTCGACGAGCTGCTGCGCATCCTCGGGGCCGAACGGGCGCTGTTCTTCCTGCTCGACGACCGCGGCGAACCCATGCTGTACGCCGGGGACGTCACCTCGCCGTACGCCTCGACCCTGGTCCGCCAGGTCGCCGGCGACGGCGTCCCCCTGGTGACCAGCGGCACCGAACAGGGCGCGGCGCTGGGCTCGCAGAGCGCGGTCGAGCACGGCCTGCGCAGCATCCTGGTCGTGCCGGTCCGCTTCAAGGGCACCACCCTGGGCGTCATCTACATGGACAGCCGGATGGCCCGCGGCGTCTTCACCACCGACGACATCGAAGTGCTGACGGCGGTCAGCAGCCACCTGGCCGTGTCCCTGGAGACGGCCCGCTCGGCCCAGCTGCACCTGGCCGTGCAGACCGCGCGCCGGCAGCAGGCCTTCGCCGAGACCCTGCGCGCGTCGCTGGCCGAGCTGAGCGGCATTCACGATCCCGCTTTGCTGCTGCGGCAGCTCTTCGCCACCCTCCATGCCCAGACCGGCGCCACCTCGTCGCATCTCCTGGTGGCCGGCGAGGTGATCGACGTGGCCGGCTCCGCCACTTGGCCCAGCCACACGCCCGCGGCGACTCCGGCGTCCCCGGCCAGCCCCGCCTCCATCGCCGGCCCAGGGTCCCCGGCCATCCCGGCCTCCGCCCCGGCATCTCCGGCCACGGCCGCCTCCGCCCCGGGATCCCCGGCTACGGCCTCCGCCGCCTCTGCCCCGGGGTCCCCGGCCTCCGCCGCCTCCGCCGCCTCTGCCCCGGGGTCCCCGGCCTCCGCCGCCTCCGCCGCCTCTGCCCCGGGGTCCCCGGCCTCCGCCGCCTCCGCCGCCTCTGCCC
>NZ_JBFAOX010000001.1:66797-68589 GCF_040675435.1 Actinoplanes sp. NPDC049598
CCCGGGGTCCCCGGCCTCCGCCGCCTCTGCCGCGGGGTCCCCGGCCTCCGCCGCTTCTGCCGCGGGGTCCTCGGCCTCCGCCGCCTCCGCCGCGGGGTCCTCGGCCTCCGCCGCCTTTGCCCCGGGATCGCCGGGATCGGCGTTTCCGGCAACCGCCGCGGCCCTGGATGTCGCTGCCGTTCCCGACATTTCCGAAATCTCGGTTTTGCCATCGGGGGTGCTCGCGGTGCCGCTGGAGTGCCGGTCCGGCCGGGCCGGCGTCGTGCTGCTGGGCGGGGCGACCTTCGACGAGTCGGCCGTGCAGCTGGCCTCGGCGCTGGCCACCCAGGGCATGACCGCCTACGACAACGCCTGGCTGTTCAGCCGTGTGCAGGAGCTGGCCACCACCGACGAGCTGACCGGCCAGCACAACCGGCGCCACTTCTACGCCCTCGCCGGCACCCTGGTCAAGGCCGCTTGCCGAGCCGACCACCCCCTGGCCGCCGCCATGATCGACATCGACAAGTTCAAGACCATCAACGACACGTACGGCCACGGCGTCGGCGACGAGGTGATCCGCACCGTGGCATCCCGGGTCCGCGACAGCATCCGCGCCGCCGACGTCCTCGGCCGCTACGGCGGCGAGGAGTTCGCCGTGGTCCTCCCCGACCACGCCGACGCCCCCGGCGTAGCCGAACGCATGCGCCGCGCCGTGGCCGACACGCCCGTCCCCACCCCCGCCGGCCCCATCGAGGTGACCATCAGCGTCGGCCTGACCCAACTCACCTCCGGCGAATCCCTGGACCAGCTCCTGGCCCGAGCCGACCACGCCCTCTACCAAGCCAAGGACACCGGCCGCAACCGAGTCGTCGTCTCCTGACCGGAGCTACCGGGCCAGCCGCGGCCGACTCGGTGCCTGGTAGCCCCGTGCGTCACCGTCTTCATGGCCCGGCCTGTCTGCGGCTCGTAGCGCGCGCAGGCCCTCGGTGGTGGTGGCGCGCCGGCAGATCTCATAGATCTCGATGTTCGCGAGTCCAGACGCCACCCTTCGGCGCGGTCGAAAGGTACTTGCCGTCGGCCAGCGAACCGATTACTTCCGGCGACCAGCCCTGAAGTCAAGCCGCCCTGTCTGCGGCTAACCCGTGCACTTCAGTGGCCGTGACCATTGCGCGACAAGCCTTATTGACGCTGCTTCAAGCGCGAGCCGGTGATCGGAATTCCATCGAGGTTGGCATGATCGGAAACTGACGTGAGAGGCTCGGGTGCGGGACAATTCTTGTATGCGAGGGCAGATGTCATTGTTCGGGCGGGCCGAGACGGCAGCGATGCGTGATCGCACCAAGGCCAAAAACTATTCTGCCGAGCGCGAAGAATTCCGGCGGGCCCAGAAAAAGCGCCGCGACTGGGGATTAGCGCAACGGTACGCTGAGAAGCAGCGCCGCCTGTATGGATCCGTGGAGGCGGCCAGGGCCGAGTTCGCTCGGTGCGCCCGCGAGCGGCGCCTGCCCCAGCCTCCGGCCGACTGGGCTGTCGCCGCCGCGCCGGCCGCGGCGAGCACCGCCACGATGAGAGCGCCCTTCGCCTCAGAACCGGGCACGCCACAGCCCGCAGCGCTCACCCAGACATCCCCCGCACCAGCGGCGATCGATCCGGCGGTGCCCGAGCCTGCGCCTCAACCAGCAGCGATGGAACCGGCGGGGCCCGTAGCCGCGCCCCAGCTGCCTGCGGTGATGGAACCGGTAGGGCCTGTGTCCGCGCCTCGGTTGCCGGCGGTGGTCGAGCTGGCAGGAGCCGATGTCGTGCCTCACCTGCC